>JAHJUI010000011.1 GCA_018829185.1 Nanobdellota archaeon
ACAAACCAAAAGCCTTATATAAGCAAATAAATGGCTAATTCTGAGGTAAACTTACTAAAATGAAAGGAACAGTAAAATTTTTCAATAGAAGTAAAGGCTTCGGATTTATCGCTGGTGAGGATGGAAAAGAATATTTCGTTCATTCAACTGGTCTTAAAGAAGGCGTCTCTATTAATGAAAATGACTTAGTCACCTTCGATGTAACTGAAGGCGATAGAGGACCAAAAGCTGAAAATGTTGAATTAGCATCAGAGTAAAGGTAGCTTAAATAAACAATTTCTATAAATTATTTTTATTTGTTTTTTATTTTTAATCAATAGTAGTGTGAACCAAAAAGATTTATGGTTGTTTTGTACTAAATGGTTAGATTTATAATAATTTCTGGTTTATCTAATTAAAATGGTAGTTATTTACACTCAAGAAGACTTAGATAAAGTGGAAGAACAGATGAGAAGTTATGAATCCAAGCTGGCTTCTGACATTTGGAACATTCTTGGGTTGGATGGAAAAAAGTGGAGTGGTGATTCTAAGGTTATTAAAGATTCTCCAATAATTAGATTTACCCCCGCTAATTTAGATACATTAGAAAAAATTTGCTGCGATGTTTATTTTGTTCCGGAAAAAGACCCTTCAGACCCTTCAAAAAAAGGGGTTTTATTTGACCTTGGAGATCCGTTTTCAACAAAGGCATTAATAGAAAGTTTAGATTTTTTAGGTTATGGTTTGGAAGATATTGGTGCTGTTTATCTTACGCATATGCATGCCGATCATTGCGGGAATATTTCCCAATTACTAAATTCTATTAAAAAAGGACCTCCTGTTTTGATGCCCCAACAAGAATTTAATGTTTATCACGAAAATCCACTTGATGTTTTAGAACCTTCTTTTCGTTGGAAACACAAGGGCGATGAAGAATATGTTAATCCAAATAATGGATTATTATTAAAAGATCCTAGTAAGTATGACGGACAATTAAAAGTTCTTAGAGATGGGAAAATTGTTAATGGGTTTAGGCATAAAAGGGTTGAACTGAGTGATTTATCTAATCTTTGCGAAGGAGAATTAGGGTATGCCGTTTTTGATCAGCATCATCAGGCAGGAGATACTGTGTATGTTTTAGGTAATTTTATTTTTTTAGGTGATGCTTTGGGCTTGCGGACTGGGCCCTTAGGTAATAAAGATAAATATGCTTACTCAGCTAATGTAAAAAGGATTAAACGTTGGGTGGTTAAGGGTATGTCAAAAGGATTCATCCCTTGTTTGGGTCATAGTGCAGCATATATTGGTAGTAAAGATATAAGCCCCGCACAAAGTTCTGTATTTGTAGGTTAATATTAAACATCAACAATACATTGAACATTAAACTTTTTATCTTTCCAATATTTTAAACCAGAATAAGTTGCTGCTTTGACTTCAATCTTTGGTTTATGTTTTTTAATATCTATTTCTTCACCATAAACTGTTGCTTTTAATGTATTTTCTTTTATTTTAACTTCAAATTTAGAGAAAAACATGTTTTCAATATCTTTTTTAGCTAAAAGAGCGTTTAACCATTCAACAAATAAAGCTGCAGTGTCATCTGCTTCACATTTAATTGTTATTTTTTTAATGGGTTTTACATCTGAAACCATTAATTCAAATAAAGCTTTTGCGCCTTCTTCAAACATTTTGTTTAAACTATCTGAATTAACTAGGATGCCTACATCTGCTTCATGTTCTAGGAATTTGTACATAAGATTAATTGAAATACTAACTTTTATAAGTTTTTTCTTATTCCTGTTTTTTACAATGATGTCTGATGAAAGTAAAATAAGGCTTGCGGGTAATCCTAATTTAACACAGGGGGATCGGGTTTTAACTAAAATAGCTTCTGGAAAAGTAAGAAGATATGATGTAAATAATCCTCATCTTTTATCAGATAGAGTTAATGAAGGAGAAATTAGAAAAGTTTTAACTGATCTTAGGTGGGTTGTGACTAGTTTAGATTATTCTTTAATGGAATCTCCTGCTGCAACAACAGCTTACTCTAATGCATTATCAATTCCCTTTAATATTAAACATCCAAGAGCGATTCCTTGGTATTTTAGAACCGCTTTTAGGTTAGCAACGGATAAACTTAGAGAAACAGGAAAATCATCACATAGTAAAAGTTGGAAAGAATATGTGGAATTTGCTTTTATGGAAAGAGAGAAAGACGGGAGTTTATGTTATAATCGGGTTACTGGAGAACCAGTTTTAAAGGAAGTAGAAAAACAAGAACTTTGGAGAAGATGGCCCATAGAAAGAATATCAGCTTTAGCTTATCCGGGATCTATTGAATTTATGAATGCTTTGTTTGAAGTAAATTTGGGATTAGAGGCAATAATAGCAACCGAAGATATAGAACCAATTGCCAAAAAAGCAATGCATCTTATGATTGATTTTGATGATCCAGCCCAGGCAGGAGAAAGAATTTCTTTTGAAGCTTATGGAACTGCAAATTGGGCAGGGGGAAGTGGATTAATGAAAGCGATTACCGATAGGATGGATTTAAATCCAGGAAATTTATTGTATATTTGGGATAATAAACCAGAAGGATGGAATGTATTTGATTTGAAGAAGAGATATGGATTTGATAGAGTTTTGGGATTAAGGGTTGTAAATCCTGGAAAGGATTCTAGTTCTTTGTCAATGTCAACAGATATAACAGTTTACAAAAATTTTACCTCTTTAAGGGAATATTTTCCTGAAAGGGATATGGCTGGTTAATTATCTCTTAAATCACCAAAATCTTTATTAATTAACTTAGACTTCTAAAAATTAGAAAAAAGGGGAAAGTAATGACAAATATATTTACAAAATTTCTACAAACACTGTTTGGTGGATTATTTAGAAAGAAACCCCATGTTAAGATTGGGTTATATGGCCCACCGAATGCAGGAAAAACAACATTAGCAAATAGAATTTGCCATGATTGGTTAGGGGAAGATATTGATATGGGTGCTGTTTCTAAGATTCCACATGAAACTAGGGAAATTCAAGTTAAGGAACATGTTGATATTAAACAAGATGGTAAGGAAATTACTTTTAATTTAATTGATACGCCTGGAATTGCAACTAAGATTGATTATCAAGATTTTATGAAATTTAAAATGAGTAAAAAATTAGCTCAAGCAAGAGCAAAGGAAGCAACTAAAGGAGTTATTGAAGCTATTAGATGGTTAGATGATATGGATTGTGTTTTAGTTGTTTTAGATGCAACAAAAAATCCATATTCACAAGTTAATATTACAATCATAGGAAATTTAGCAGCTAGAGACATCCCAGTTTTGATTGTTGCAAATAAGATAGATTTAAAAAAAGCAAATATTAAAAAAATAGAGGCAGCATTCCCTCAATATAATGTTATTGGAATATCTGCTGAAAAGGGAAAAAATATGGAGCAGTTTTATAAAACTATTGTAAAGTTGGTGAAATAAAAGATGGTTACAATACAATATTTACCTTATCTTGAACATGGTAGTTTAGACTCTGAAGAAAAAATTAAAAAGTTGTTGAAGTTAGTTAAAGAAGACAAAATTCTTATGATGGAAGGAAGATTAAGTCCTGTTGAAGAAGCTAAATTAATTGAAAGAACAATGGAAGAGATTTCTAAGAATTTTAAGGGTGTTGAAATTTGTACTATTTACCCAAATGGAAATGGTAACAAGAAAAAACAAGAATTTTGGAGTAAAGTGAAATTAGGATTTTTTAATATGGTGTTAGGGAGTAGACAGGGTGTTACTATTATAGGTCCAGCAAGTTTAATTAAAGAAATTAAAAGAGATCCTAATAAAATAGAATTGTTAATGAAAAATAAGAGGAAAAGGTAAATGCCCCACCAATGTGTAAGATGTGGAAATGTTTATGATGATGGTTCTAAAGAATTATTAAAGGGATGTAATTGTGGAAGTAAATTCTTTTTCTTTATTAAAAAAGAAAATATTGATGCAGCTAAAAAATTAAGTTCTGAATTAACAAAAGATGAAAGAGAACAAATTGAAAAAGATGTAATTGATATTGTTGGTTCTAAAGTTGATGAAGGGGAACCGGTTTTTTTGGATATTGAATCTATTCGTGTTTTAAAACCTGGTAAATATGAATTGGATTTAATTGATTTATTTAGGGGAAAACCTTTGGTGTATAAGATTGAGGATGGCAAATATATTATTGATTTAGTTTCTACGTTTGAAGCTAAAAATAAAAAGAATTGATGTAACTACTTCTGAGAGATAACAAATAGAAAGATTTATAAAGGGTAAATTTTAGTTTTATACCAAGATGAAATGGTTTATTATTCTTTTAATATTTGTATTATTAATTAGTTTAGTGCCAACTTCACAAGGTTTAGTTCCAAGTTCTCAGGAGATTACTGAAGAAGCTTCTACTTGTGGTGGAGATGCTCCTGGAATGTCAAATCCAGCTGCTGTTTATTGTATAGAATTAGGATATTCTTATGATAATGGTTTTTGTGTTTTTAACAAAAATGAGAGATGTGAAGAATGGGCATTTTTACAAGGAAAATGTGGACAAAAATATTCTGTTTGTTCTACATTAGGTTTAAAGACCAAAATTAAAACTGATGGTCAAAATCCTTTTACTCAAGAATATGTTGTTTGTACTTCTGGAAGAAAAGAAGTTGCTTCTGCTACTGATATGATTAATCTTAGTGAAAAATCAACTAAAGGTTTCCAAGAAATTGTAGAAAAAGAAACAACTAAAAGAAAAGTTGAAAAGAAAATTGCTTTGCCTTTTGAATTTGATTGGAGAAATCATCGGGGCGAAGATTGGACAACTTCTGTAAAGAATCAAGGTACATGTGGAAGTTGCTGGGCTTTTGCAACTGTTGGTATTGTTGAGTCTGCCTATAATATATATAATAATAATCCAGATTTAGATTTAGCAGAAGAATATTTAGTTTCTGATTGTCATTTGCAATATGGTTGGCAAACTTGTTGCGGAGGTTTTCAGCAATATGCATTAGATTTTATTCAAAGTGAAGGAATCCCAGATGAAGAATGTATGAATTATGTTTCTGGAAGTGGATGTTATTGCATTAGTGGAGCTTGTAATGCAAATTGTGAATATAGTTCTACATTACCTAGAACTTGTGCTGATACCACCTGTGACGATCGGTGTGAAGATTGGGATGAAAGATTGTATGATATTAATGATGCTACTTACTTTAATATGAATTCTTCATTATCAAAAGATGAAATAAAACAATTTATTATTGAAAAAGGACCAGTTGCATCTAATATGTTATTTGGTTATGGTTATTGGGATGGAGATGTTTACAAATGTGAAAGTGCTTCACATGTTAACCATGCTGTTATTTTGGTTGGTTATAATGATATTGATAATTATTGGATTGTAAAGAATAGTTATGGAGCTGGTTTTGGGGATGAAGGTTACTTTAAAGTTGCTTATGGTAATTGTTTTATTGATACTCCTGCTTGGCTTTCTTATGTTGAGCTTTAGAAAGGTTTAAATATATTTATTTCTTAGTAATTCTGAGGTGATTTACTTGAAAAAATTAGGTTTATTATTAGTATTATTTTTGTTTATAATAAATATTTCTATGGCATATGAATCTTTTATGCCTAGTTTTGCTATAGGTTCGGATGATAATGCTTATATTACGTGGGTGACATATAATCAAGATCCAGATGGAATTTATTACTCCAAACACAGCGGTGTTGATGGGAGTCCTTTAGTAATGGAACCATTTATTGTTTCAGAAGTAAATGGCGCTGAAACTCCTTGGGTAGATGTTGATTCAAATGGAGATTCACATGTTGTTTGGACTGAGTATAGTCAGGATGGGCTTCTTTTTATGCTAAAGTGAGTGGATCTACTGGTGAAGTGATTAGGGAACTTAGAATTGAGGAAGGTGTAGGAGGATATACTTTTAGGGTAGCTTCAGTTGCAGTTGACGCTAACGGAGATGCGCACATAGTAGCTCATAATTATTATGATCATAAACTTTATTATTATAAAATTGATGGTGTTACTGGGGGAGAAATAGTAAGTAAAATAATGATAAATACTGGTTCTTCTACTTGGCCAGACCAGTATGCAGATTTGGATATTGATTCTTCAGGAGATGTTCACATAGTTTGGGCTGATGCCTTTGATGATTTACTTATGAAATACATTAAATTAGATGGTGACAATGGAAATGTTTTGATTACCCAAAAGACACTCTATAATGGGGCAGGCGATGGATATGCTTCTGATTCAGCCATAGCAGTTGATGTTAATGGTGATGTGCATGTGGTTTGGGAATACGATAAAACGGCGGGTAATTATGATTTGATAAGTTATATTAAAGTAGATGGAACTACAGGAATTCCAATTATTCCAAGGATGGAAGTTAACTTTTCTTATACTAATTACCATTATAGGGATTATGTGCCGGATGTGGCAGTAGATTTTGAAGGTAATGTTCACATTGCTACTAGGTTTAAGTATGATTATGGAGATCCTTGGATAAGATATATAAAAATGGATGGAGATACTGCAGAAGATATAATCCCAGAGTTTAGAGTTACTGATGTAACTGCTGATCCTTATGTTGGTGTTTTGGATGTTGATTCAGTTGGGGATGTACATATTGTTTATCAAGATGACAATATTACTGGCGGAGATAGCTTTTTGGTTTACACTAAATTGAGTGGAACAGATGCAAGTGTCATATTTGGTGATCAACCAATTGGTGATGTAGGAACAGGAATTCCAGAATGTGATTTAGGATTAGAATATGTTGTCCAATGTGGAGAAGTTTTTAATCCAGATTGTTTTGCAAATGATTGGGCGTGTTGTAGTGATGACCCCGGAGAATACTTAATAGAAGAAAATGGAGTAAAGAGATGTTGCAATAATCCAAATGATAGAATAAATGCACAAGGTAATTGTGTAATGCCCACTTCAAAAATAAAGAAGACAGCTATGCCTAGATTTTCACCTCAAGAAGGATATAGTTGGTTATTGCCATTTGGAATTTTAATTGTAATATCTGTTTTGATTTATTTCTTTACAGTTAAGAAGAAATAATTTCTTTTTTCTTTTTCTTATTTTTGATAAAGTTTAAATACTTTAAATTCTAAAAGGAGATTATGGATGAATATCTAAGGGGCGAAATCCTTAAAGTTTTAAGAGCTACTTATAAGGCAGTTAAAAAGAAAGATATTGTTAAATTAAATGCTTTAAGTGATAAGTTAACTCATAGCTCTAGTATTTATCAAGATAAATATTCTATTGGTGTTGCTGTTTTAGTTTATTCTTTATTTAAAATTATAGAAAAGAACGAACATAGAGTTTACAAAGATTGGGATAAGTTCTATGAAGAAATAAAAAGACTTTTGTTACATGCTATAATTCATCTTAAGAAAGATCAAATTAAGAGTTTTGAACACTTTATAAAAAGAATTATGGACACTATGAAAAAACAAGATCAAAATGTTGGTTTGTTTGTTCAAAAAATAATAGAATCTTCTAAAGTAAAAAAAGGAAGCAAATTATATGAACATGGTTTATCCTCCGGATTAGTTGCGGAATTGTTGGGAGTTACTCAATGGGAATTAATGGATTATGTGGGGGTCAAGCAAGTTAAATATTATACTCCAAGTTCTTCTATTAAACAAAGATTGGCTTTTACAAGGAGGATTTTTAATTTAAAATGAAAAGTTTAGTTTTTGATTCAAGTTCAATAATTAGTTTGGCTACTAATAATTTGTTATGGCTTTTGAGACCTTTGAAAAAACAGTTTAAAGGGGATTTTTATATTTCTAAATCTATTAAACATGAGATTGTGGATCATCCTATGACCACTAAGAGATTTAAGTTTGAAGCTTTAGTTATTGAAGATTTAATTGAAGAAGGTTATTTAAAATTACATTATGATAAACAAATTGAAAGAGATGCAGAAAAGTTAATTGAAATTTCTAAAAAAATATTTAATGCAAGGGGCAGAGACCTTACTTTGGTTCAGAAAGCAGAAGTTGAAGGTTTGTTATTAGCTAAACATTTGAAATCAGAAGCCTTTGTTGTTGATGAGAGAACTATGAGATTGTTGATTGAAGCTCCAGAAAACGTAAGAAAAATATTACAAAGTAAATTACATACCCAAATTCATTTTAATAAAAATAATTTAGATGAGTTTAGAAAAAGAGTTAACGGAGTTAAAATTATTAGAAGTACAGAATTGGCTTTAGTTGCTTTTGACATGAAATTGTTGGATAAATATATTACTGTTAATAAAATCCTTAAGAAAAGTAAGAAAAAAGCTTTACTTGAAGGGGTTCTTTGGGGTTTGAAATTAAAAGGTTGTTCTATTTCTCCGGAAGAAATAAATGAAATTCTAAGAGAAAAATTTAAATGAAAAGATGTCCTTGGCCTGGAAATGATGCCTTGATGGTTAAATATCATGATGAAGAATGGGGAATTCCATTACATGGTGACAGGAAGTTATTTGAGTTTTTAATTTTGGATGCTTTTCAAGCTGGATTAAATTGGAAAATAATTTTACATAAACGTAATAACTTTGAGAAAGCTTTTGATAAGTTTAATGCGAAGAGAATCGCTAAATATAATGAGAAAGATTTTGAAAGATTAATGAATGATGCTGGAATAATTAGGAATCGGTTAAAGATTGGGGCTGCGATTACTAATGCTCAGAAATTTTTAGAAATTAAGAAAGAGTTTGGTTCTTTTGATAAATATATTTGGCAATTTACTAATTATAAAACAATTGATAATAAATGTAAAATTTTGAAAGATATTCCAGTTATTTCTAAAGAATCTGATGAGATGTCTAAAGATTTGAAAAAGAGGGGCTTTAAGTTTGTTGGCTCTACAATCTGTTATGCTTTTATGCAAGCTGCTGGGATGGTTAATGATCATACTATAGATTGTTTTAGATACAGAAAAACTTAAATAGGTTATTTTTTATATTTTATATATGGGCAAAAGAGGTATTTCTCCATTAATAGCAACTGTTTTATTAATCGGTTTTACAATTGTTTTAGCAGCATTAGTTTTTAGGTGGGGTGACAGTTTTTTAATTCTCAAACAGAGCAAACAGATCAAGAAATAAGGGCAGTACTTGCTTTCGCAGGAGTAGATATTTCTTTAGGAGATGTAGAAGGTTCAGGTTGTTCTGACTTGAGATTATTAATTACTAACTTTGAAGATGTTGATATCTTAAGATTCTTAGTTAGAATTACAGATGGAGATGATATAGATTTAATAACCACAACAGATGGTTTACCTGCTTTTTATTCTAGTTGGATTGATGTTGTTTATCCTGGAGATGTTACAACAATTACTAAGATTGAATTATTTCCAGTAATTGAACTAAATGGAGAAGAGATAAGATCTATTGAACCAGCTTATACTGGTATTTTTGAAGCAGGAGATATAATTGCTGTTGGTTGTGTAGAAACAGATTGTCATGATACAGTTGATAATGATGGGAACAATTTGACTGATTGTGCAGATCCTTATTGCCAATTTGTTGGGACAGAAGTTAATTGTTATGATGGTGTAGATGATGATTGTGATGGAGATATTGACTGCGATGATAGTGAATGTATAGATCCAGATTCTGATATTAATACGGTTTTAATGTATAGGTTTAATGAAGGTTCTGGTAATTTTACATGCGATAATTCAGGTAATGGGCACAATGTAATTTTTGGAGATGGATCTTGTACACCCGGAGTTGAACCATGCCCTGCTTGGGTTTCTAATGCTGGTGGATATAGAATAGATTTTATTAATGACTTGCATACATACTATCTTAATGTAAGCAATGATGAGGGGTGGGAAACTGAACTTTCAGAAATGACAATAGAGGTTCAAATAAATTATACTAGTCCCGGAGGAAGTACAGGGGCAATATTAGATAAAAGCGATCCAGGTAATTTTGAAGGATTTATATTGCATGCTGGACATTGCAACCCCCCTTATACTGTGGCTTGTTGGGTTATCCAGTTAGGAAATGGAACTGAATTTAAATATCATAGATGTTCAATGCCTACTTCTTATTGGTACCAAGGAGTCTTCAACTTTTCATTAGTTTATGATTCTTCATTGGCTTCAGATCATTTAAAAATGTATGACCAAGATGGTTTGCTTTGTGGTAGCGGGTCTACATTCAATGGATTTGGGTCAATAAAAATACCGGATGTTGATATGATAATTGGTCTTGGATATTATTCTCCTGCTCTTGACTGGGACGGATTAATGGATAATATAATAATATCAAATATAGCAAGAACAATTTAAACAAAAACCTTATAAATATAATTTTCTAGAATACACACATGAATAAAAGAGGGCTTTCTCCATTAATAGCAACTGTTTTGATAATTGCTTTTACTGTTGTTTTAGCTTCCTTACTTATTGTTTGGGTAAGAGGGATAAATAATGAATTTATGGGTGGTAGTTTGTGCGAGTATGGGGCTAATGTTAAGTGCACAAATATTAATTTTAAGATAGTAAGAGTAGAAAGTTTTGACAATAACATTACTGTTACTTTGTTTAGTAATTCTAATGCTGATTTTACTACAATTGTTTTACAGGCTTTTAGCCAAGGTGTTGTAGTGTCTAGCACCTCTTTTGAAGGGACTGTTCAAGAGCCAGTTATTAGGGGATTTGAAAATGCATTTTTAACGTTTAATGTTCCTAATTTAAATGAAGTGGATGAAATAAGAGTTATACCAGGTTTAACCTTTAAGAGAGAAAATGAAATTTGTGAACTTTTTTGTGAAAGGGTAGTGAAAGAAGTGGATTTTAGTTGATATACTATTCTAGAATAGTAACTTACCAAAAGCTTTATAAATTTTTTCTTATTCTAAATTTCACCTAATATATATAGGGGGGGCAAAATGAAAAAAATATTATTAATATTAATGATACTCTTGGTATTGCCGATGGCTTCTTTTGCTAGATTAGAAGAAGCAGAACCAATTTATTTTAAAGAAGGGCAACATCAAATAGGAGTACCTTTTTGGCCTGAACATGGGCCAGGGGTAGAAGTTTTAGTTCAAGTAGATCATTTTAATTTAGGAGAAGATCAATTAACACATAATTTTGATTGTGAAGGTTGCGCTTTAAAAACATTGTATCCTTGTGGAGAGGATTATCCAATAAGGATGAGGTGTGGTTCTTATAATTTCTTAAGCGACTATATAGAATTTACAATGGATGTTGCTCAAGGAGAGAAAAATCATCTTGGATTGAAAAGAAATAATGCTGGAGATATAAATGGTTATGAGACTACTAAGTTTGAGTGGTTTATTAATGGGGAATCACAAGGAATTGTAGAAGAAACAAGTTTAGCTTGTGAAATAGTTCAATTGGAGATTTCCGGAGAATATACTGATAATGCTGATGAAGTTAAATTAAAATTCAAGAATGTATTAAATACACCAACTTCAATATCCTGCGCTACTGACTTTCATTACATACATGCTTACACATACACTGGAGGGGATATCCCCGGTGGAGATGTAGATATTGTTATTGAAGGTGATGAATTTGATGTTAATGAAAATTCTGATTTAGAGTTCGGTGTTAGTGTTGTTTCATCTTGTAATGAGGTTAATTTAGTAGCTAACAATTTACCAGAAGGTGCTAGTTTTGATGGAAATACATTTTCATGGAAACCAGATTATAATGTAGTTCAACATACAAATGGACCAGTTACATTCTTTAAGACTTTGTTTGGTTTTAATAATCTTGAAAAAGAATTTGACATAGAATTTGTAGCTACTGGCTGTGATGATTCAGATTCTGAAGTTGTGACTGTTACAGTACAGGATGTTAATAGGGCACCAAAAATTAAACATGTAAGAAATTTAATTATAGTTGAAGGGAAACTTGCTTATATATATACACAGGTTAAAGATGCAGATGGAGATAGTATAATATATGATTTTGAAGCTCCATTCAATGATAATGGATATTGGCAAACTCAAATCGGAGATGTTGGAAATTACTTCTTTACCTTAAATATCTATGATGGATATGGTGGAAGTGATTCAGCAAGATTTAATGTTGAGGTTGTTCCAAAAGCAGATTCAAATCATGCACCATTTTTGAATGCAGTTCATGATGCACAAGTTTGTCTTGGACAAGAAGTCTTAGTTGATCTTGATGCATATGATCATGAAGGAGATGTTTTGAGTTACTATGCTTCTGTGCCTACTGGACAAACTGCAAGTATGGATGCAAGTACTGGTGAGTTTTCTTGGACTCCAAGTGAACTTGGACAGTTTAACATTTTGTTCGGCGTTTCAGATGGAGAGTTGAATAATGAGCAGTGGGCTACTTTTGTGGTAGAAGAATGTGAAGAGCCACCAGTTGAAGAAGTGGATGTTAAGAAATCACTTTCTACAATGAGTGCCTATGTATTTGGCAACAGAGTAAAAGCAGGAGACACGCTATATATTAATACTCACGTAAGAAATTTGGGAGAAGCTAGAGAACACATTAGGGCAAGAGTAATTGTTCCAGAACTGAACATTTACATTAGTAAATACATTGATTTAGACGAACAAGAAGACTCAAGTAAGGTAATTGAGGTACAAATACCCCATGATGCTAAAAAAGGAGAATATCTGGCTTTAGTAGACCTTACAAGTAGAGACAACAGTGATAATGAATACGTGATATTTGAGGTAGTCTGATTACCACCAAAAGGTTTATAAACGGTTCATGACTACCAGATAACAACACATTTAACTAATATTTAGGAGGGGTTAAAACAAAATGAAACAATTTAAATTGTTAACAATTGCATTATTGTGCTTATTTGTTGCAATGGTAATTCCAGTTGCGGCTGCTGATTTTGAAATAACCACAGTAAGGGTTAATGATCAATTAGCAAGTAACACAATACATGTAGAAAGAGGAGAAACTATAACCATAGAAGTTTGGTTAAAATCTACAAATGCAAGCGATGACTTAAGACTTAAAGCTTGGATAGGTGGTTATGAGCACGACGATATCGAAGTTAAATCTGATTCATTTGATATGCCTGCTGGTGTAACAATGAAAAAGACACTTAGATTGACCTTACCAGACGACATGGAGTCTGCAGATGAAGCAGATTACAATTTGCACGTAGAAATGTACAACGATGAAGAAGAGTTTGAATTTCCTTCAATCCATTTGTACATTGATGAAGGAAAACACAACTTAAGATTACAAGATGTTATCTTCACACCTGGTTTAAGCTTAGAAGCAGGAGATTTATTCTTTACTGTTGTTAGAGTTGAAAACATGGGTTATGAAAAAGAAGAAGATATCATGGTTAAGATGAGTATTCCTGAATTAGGACTAAGTACTAGAACTTACATTGAAGAGTTAGGTACTGTTGAAAACGATGAAGACGATGACGAAAGTTCCATGTCATCTGACGAACTTTTCTTAAGAATTCCAAGCAATGTTAAAGCAGGAATTTATGAAGTCTTAATAGAAGTGCAATACAACAGAGGCCACGACGTATTAGAAGAGTCTTATTCCTTAGTTGTTGATGGTGGAGTAGCATACTCTGATAAAGAAGTTTCAATAACTGTTGACACTGAAAGCCAAGAAGTAAGTCAAGGAGCAGGCGCTGTTTACAAAGTTATGTTTGCAAACATCGGTAGTTCTAAAGTAGATTATATCTTAGGTGTAAGTGGTGTTGAAAGTTGGGGAACTTTTAGAGTAGATCCAGCTAAAATAACTCTTGATGAAGGAGAAACAGCTGAAATGTTTGTTTATGTTACTGCTAAAGAAGGAGCTGACTTAGGTGAGCACAACTTTGTAGTAAATGTTAAAGCAAATGGTCAGAATGTTAAGAGTTTTTCTTTGACTGCTGATGTAGTTAAAGATGTTAACGGTTGGAGCCAAGTAAGGAGAGGCTTAGAAATTGGATTCGCTGTACTTTTGATTATACTTGTTATTTTGGGTATAGTTCTTGCTGCTAGAAAATTAGGCGGTAATGGAAACGAAAGTATGGAAGAGCCAACAATCGAAGAAGGCCAAACTTATTACTAAATTTTTCTTTTCTTCTTTTCTTTTATATTCTATAATACTCTATTTTTAGTACAATAATGTATTTATAAGGAATGGACTTCTTGAAAGTAACAAAAAGGAGGGATTAACCATGAGTAATAAATATGTTTATCTTGTATTATTTTTATTAGTTATACCAGTAATTCTTGCAGCAGGAAGTTTTTCTGTTTATCAAGGTCAGGATCCAGGTGGATTATGCCCTGGAACAACTGGATTATTTACAGATGTAGTAACTAATGATGGTAGTGAACTAATGCAGTTTACTGTTTCTGGAAGCGGAAGTGCTTCAGCTATTTCTACTTTTGTACCAATGGGTTTTTCATTAAATCCTGGTCAATCTAAAACAGTTTATACCTATGTTACACCAAGAACAAGTACCAGGGTAGGCAATTATAATTTGGATTTAGTTATAAGTTCTAATGGCCAAAGTAAAGCACTTGGACATGATATTGTTGTTAAGAATTGTTTTGAATTTATCATAGAGGCTTTAGATACAGAAAAACATGTTTGTCCTTGTGAATCTGATAAATTTGATATAAAGATAATCAATAATGGAGATTATGTTCAATCTTATGATTTAAGTGTTGAAGGAGAAGCAGCAAATTCTGTAACTTTAAGCCAAGATAGAGTAAGCGTTGGTGCTGGAGAAACTAAAACAGTTTATGCTTATGTAAAAGCTGACTGTGATGATTTAGGAGAATATGGATTTACTGTAATTGCCGATCCTGAAATTGGAAGTCTTGTACAATCTGTTTATGCTACGCTTGTGGTTGATCCTTGTTATGATTTCAATGTGCAAACAGATCAAGATTATGTAACTTTTTGCGAACATACTCAAAAAGTAATCCCAATTAAAGTAGTCAATCAAGGATCTACAAGTAATACTTATGACTTTGAAATTGATGGCCCTGCATGGGCTAATTTAGATGTTAATAAGAGGGATGTAGCTGCTGATGATTCTGGAATTGTTAACTTGATTTTAAGCCCAGATTATGGTATTGAAGGTGATTTTGATGTCGGGTTTAAAGCTATAACCCAAAAAGGAGATTTAGAAGCTTCTAATATGTTTAATGTTAAAGTTGAAAAATGTCATGCAGTGGATGTAAGTATTCAAAAAGATTCTGATAAGATATGTAATTCATTAGAAAATACTTATGAAGTGAAAGTAAAAAATACTGGAACAACCGAAAAGACTTATAATATAGAATTATTGGCTCCTGACTGGGTTACATTACAAGGAGGAGATCTTACTCTTGATTCTGGTCAAGAATCTATTTTGACTTTAACTGTTGCTCCACAATATGATGTTGTTTCTGCAGCTTATCAAATTAAAGTAAGAGCAGTTGCGATAGATAGTGATAAATTATCTGGGGAAGATGTTTTAGCCATTACAACGGTTTCAGTAGATGAATGTTATCAAGTTAAGATTGGAATAAATGAGAAGGACATTGAAGTACATTATGATGGAACTGCAACAGTTCCAATTGTAATTGAGAATAAAGGTACTTACAAAGCTAATTATGATTTGGGTGTTAGTGGTACTGCCTCAAGTTTTGTTTATTTGAATCCTGCTTCATTAGAAATTGATAAAGATAAAGCAGAGGTAATTTATTTGTATATTGCTCCAAATGCTCAAGTAGTGGATGGAGATTATGAAGCAAGTGTTTCTGTTAGACTTGGGGATAGCACAATTTTAGCTAGTGATACAATTAATATTAAGGTTTTAGATAGTAAGGCAGTAGGTTTAGAAGAAATTACTGGAGAGGCAATTGAAGAGGTTGAAGGAGGTGCTTCTTTGTGGGCAAGAATTAAAGCTTTCTTTGTTAGATTATTTGAACAAAAAGAAGTTGAAGAACCTTTAGCTGAAATAGAAGATCTTCCAATTGAAGAAATCTTTGAGGAAGAAGTGGAAGGGGAACCAGTAGAAGAGGTAGTTGAAGAAGAATTAGTAGAAGAAGTTATTGAAGAACCTGTTGAAACTGAAAAATTAAATTTAGATGACATCAGCTTAGGATCATATTTATTTGGTGGCGAGGGGACCAAATATGGTTTGATTGTAAATGGGGGGGAACATGAAGTTACTTTGCAAACTACTGGAGAAGATTATGTTGTTTTAGAGATTAGATCTGAATTAAAGACTTTAATCTTGGATGTTGGAGAGTCAAGATATTTAGATTTAGATGAAGACGGTAATCCGGACACTAAAGTAACTTTTAATGGATTTATTGATGGAGAAGCAGACATACAATTTGAGAAAATATCTGCAATTGTTAATGAACCTGTGGAAGAAGTAGTTGAAGAAATTCCTGAAGAGGAAATTATCGAAGAAATTACTGAAGAAACTACAACTGAAACAGAAGGTGAAGGTTTTGGTTTGATGAAATACAGATATCATTTCATTACAGTATTAGTAATTTTGATATTGATATTGTTAGCGATAAAAACAAACTTCCATAAAAAATTGGTTGACTTTTTTGAAGAAGAAATTGAAGAAGAGGAAGTAGAAGTTGAACCGCAAAAAGAAGAAATACATGAAGAGAATAAGAAGTTTATGGAAGAATATGCTAATGAGGCTTTAGAAGAAGAGAAAAAGGTTAAAGAAAAACCTAAAGCAAAACCTAAAAAAACTAAAACAAAAAAATAATTCTTTTTTTCTTTTTTTAAATATAGAAAAGTTTTTAAAGTAGAGAGTGTTGAAATAATCTATGAGGGGTGCATTATATTTATTTTTAGCAGTTTTTTTAGTTTTTATTATAGCTTTATCTGTTTTTAATGGTGGGATAACTGGAAAGGCAACTCTTCCTTCTGAACTTCCTGATCCTGATGATCCACCACCCCCGCCACCCCCCCCTGCAGATGATGGTGGAGACAATCCCGAATTTGATGGAGATTTACAAGATGTGTCTTTATCTCCCATAATTAGTAGATTTATGGGTCTTGATGATGGTGAAACTTTAATTTCTATTAAACAATTTAGAGATATGAATAGAACTTTGGCCATTAAAGGAATTATAATAAAAGTTACTTCTTCTCATGTTACGAAAATTGAAGATAAATGTGTTGATGCAACTACATTAAATCAATATTATATTGAAGATAAACAAGTTAAGATAGAAGAAATAAGATGTGAAAATAATTGTTATGATGGAAAATGTTTAGAATTTAGTTGTAGAGATTCTGATGGAGACAATGTAAACATACTTGGTTTTGTTGAGGGTGTTGGTCCTGAAAATAATATTTATTATATGGAAGATTATTGTGTTATGGATAATGTTAGAGAGTTTATTTGTGTAAATGATTTACCTCAAGATTATGATTTCCTTTGTGAATTTGGTTGTGATTCTGGAAAATGTAAGAAAAGAATTCAAGAATTTTATGGATTTGATAGTGATGGACGTTATGCTTGGTTTACACCAGGATTTATAACTGGAAGAGATGAAAATGGAGATTTTAGAGAAGATGATAAATGCTATAATTCGTATATACTCACGGAGTTTTATTATACTGGGGCTAAACTGAATGGGAAGGGGAAGGATTATATTGGTTGTTTTAATGGATGTAAAAATGGAGCTTGTATATCTTTAACTGAAGAGAATGAATATCATTCTATTTGTCTAGATCACTATTGTGCAAAAGTGGAAGGTCCTGGAGAAAATACCTGCTCTGCTAATGAAGATTGTGGCGGAGAAGAAGGATCTGGAATGTATAAAGCATTTGTTATGGAGGAGAATGGTACAAAAAAATGTGTATCAACTACTAAACCCGGGGAAGAACCTTGTTTAGAAGATGAACCTACAGATAAAATATATTGTTCTGATTTAGAAGGAGTTTCATGCGGAGAAGGAAGATGTGTTGGTAAGTATGTAGCTACTGATGATGTTCCACCAGTTAATTGTTGTGTTGGAACATGTTTGAATCCATTTATCGCTGGATTAAATAATATTTTAAATAGTTTTTCTTAGATTTTTAAAGAAATAATTTTAGAAACGCCTTGTTGCATTGATACTCCATAGACTTGGTGTGCTTCTGATATAATTGCGTCATTATGGGAAATTACAATATATTGGGCATTACTTGAATATTGATTGATTAGTTGTGATAATTTTTCTGAGTTTGTTTTGTCTAGTGCTGCATCTACTTCGTCTAATAAGTAGAATGAAGCTGGTTGTAGCTCTTGAATAGCAAAAATGAAAGCTAGAGCTGCTAATGTTTTTTCTCCACCTGAAAGACTCCTAATATCTAAGTATTTGTGTGTTCCATGTAATCTTACATTGATTTCTACTCCCCCCTCTAAAGGTTCTTCTTTATTTTCCATTTCTAAGAAAGCTTCTCCTTTTTTTGTTAATAATGAGAAAATTTCTTGGAATTGACTTTTTAATTGTCTAAATGTTTTCATGAAAACTGCTGCTTTTTTAGAATCTATTTCAGCTATTAATGAAAGAACATCTTCTTTTTCTGATTTTAATTTTGCTTGTTTTTCTACTAATGATTTATGCTCTGTTTCTAATCTTTCATATACTTCTAAGGCACGCATGTTTACACTACCTAATCTTGCCACCATTGTTTCGAATTCTTTGATTTCTGTTTTTAATTGATCTAGGTTCATTCCTCTTCTTATCTTTCCATCTTTAAATTGTTCAAATTCTTCATTCAGACCATCTATTTTTGCGATTATGGTTGCTTTTTTAATTGATAGTTCATTTTTCTTTAGTTCTAATTGTCTTATTCTTTCATTTTCTTTATCTATGCCCAGTTCTTTATTTTGAATATCTTCTGAGAATTTATTTCTTTTTGTTGCTAGGTCTTTGAATTTTCCATAGAAATCAACTTCTTTCTTTTGTCTTTGTTTTAAATCTTTATTTTTTACAATTAATAGTTGGATTAAATTTGTTAATTCGTTTTTGAAATCTTCATTTTCTTTACCTTGGGATTTTAGAATTTGATCTATTCTTTGAGATTCTGTTTTTATCATTGAGACTTGATTATCTATATTTGTAATTTCAGATTTTTTATGAAGGATTTCTTCTTTAATTTTATTTTGTTTTTCATTTAAAGTGTTTAAACCAGAAGTAATTGTTGGATCTTTCATTAGTTTATCTCTGATTATTAATGATTGTTTTTTTAATTGAGTGATTTCATTGAAATTGGTTTTTAATTTATTTTCTACATCTTTTATGTCATTTGTTACTTCTTTTTGTTGGTTTTCTAAAGCTATTTTTTCTTCTTCTATTTGGGTTATATCTATTTCTAATCCTAAGCTCTTTTCTAGCTTTATTATTGATCCTTCGTATTCTGCTTTTTCATGTCTTAAGTTTGTTATTTTTTCTTCTGCTTGATCTCTTTTTTCTCCTAAGCTAGTTATTATCTTTGATAATCTCGTTGTTTCTTGTTCCAATTCTTTTATTTTAATATTAATTTCTTTTTCAGAGAATTTGCCTTGTTTTTTTCTGTAACCCCCAATCATTGCTCCACTTGGTTCCATCAAATCTCCTTCTAAAGTTACCATTCTAGTCCTTCCTATTCCTATTTTTCTTGCAGTTTCTATGTTATCTACAATTACAGTATTTCCTAGAACATATGAGAATATATTTTTGAATTTTAGATCATATTTTATTACTTCATGAGCTAAACCTTTTATTCCCTCTGATTTTATGTTTTCTTGAGGTTTTCTAGCTTTTATTTTGTTAATTGGTAGGAAATTAACTACTCCTAACCTGTTTTGTTTTAGCATTTGTATTAACCTAGCTGCTGTTACATCATTATCTACTACTATGCTATTTGCTCTTGCCCCAGCTGCTACTTCAATTGCTAAAGAATATTCTTGAGGTACTTCTGCTAAACTTGATACTAATCCGTAGACTCCCTTTTGTTTGTCTTTGATTATTTTCTTTATTGCTTGGTTATTTGATAAATGTGCTTGTTGACTTAGGTTTTTTGCCTTAAGTTCTGCTAAATTTTGATTTTCTGAAACTAATTTTGATCTTGCTGCATGAAGTTGGGTTGCTAGCATAGAATCATCTGTAAGTCTTTTACTTAGTTCTTTTACTGAGTTTTCAAATTTAGTTTTTAATTCTTCTATTTTTGAAGAGTCTTTGCTTTCTTTTATTTTATTTAGGTTTACTTTTATGGTGTCTAAATGATAGGTTGCTTTATCTTTTTCTCTGACTAATTCTGCTTTTTCTTCTTGTAGTTCTTGAATATTATTTGAAACATAATCTACTTTTTGTTCTATTTCTTCTATTTTTGTTGAGAAATCGCCTATGTTTTCAATTTTATGTTTTTTCTTAAATATTTGTAATTCTTTTAGAATTGTGTTTTCTGAGCTATGTATTTTTTCTATTTCATTTGTTATTTCTTTTTTATTTTTTGTTAATTCTGATATTTTTGTGTTTGTTTCATTTAAAGATGTTTTTAATTGGATTGCTCTTGCTTTTATTTTTTCTATTTCATTTTGGACTGTTTCTTGTCTTGCATTGTATTTTGCAATATCTTCTTTTAAAGTGCTTATTTCATCTCTTAATAATAATTGTTCTTTTTCTCCTTTTTCTTCTAATTGAATGTTAATATTTGTGATTTCATTTCTTTTTTCTTGGATTGCGTTTTTTATTTCTAAGAGTCTTTTGTTTACTACATTTATGTTTGTATCATATTTACTTATTTCTGATAATACTTTATTTCTTCTTTCTTCGTTTTCTTTTATTTCAATATTGATTAAAGTTGCTTTGTTGTCTTTTAATCTCCCTTGTAGTTCTTTGTAACGTTTTGCTTGATCACGTTCTTTTTTTAATTGTTTTAGGTTAGATTCTCTTTCTGTTAGGATTATACCTGATGAATTTAATCTTTCTTGAACTTTGTCAAGTTCTTTTAATGATTTTTCTTTTTTATCTTCATATACTGAGATTCCTGCTATTTCTTCTATTACTTCTCTTCTTGCTTCTGGCTTCATTTCCATGAAATGTACAATATCTCCTTGGAGAATTACGTTGTGACCATCTGGGTCTATTCTGGCTGCTGAGAGAGTATCTACTATTTGTTGTCTTGTCATTTTTTGGTCATTTAATTTGTAGATAGAATTTCCGTTTGGTCTGACTATTCTTGTTACTCTTACTTCCTTGTCATCTACTGGAAATTCTTTTTGAGAATTGTCAAAATGTACAGATACTTTTGCTTCTTTTGCTGGTCTGTTCTTTTTTCCACCATTGTAGATTAGGTTTGCTGATTTTTCTGCTCTCATTGATTTAGCTGAAGATTTTCCTAAGACGAAGCATAAAGCGTCCATTACATTGCTGTTGTGTACAAAAATTCCATTTCCTATAAAATTATGACAATTTGGAATTTTTAGGTCGTATACATATGGTTCTCCTTTTACTTTTTTGATTTCTACAATCTGATCCCAGAAAATATCTGAATTAGCTAAATTTTTTAGGATATTTATTGTTTCTTTAGCTTCTTTTAAACGAGTGTTTATTTCTTTTTTGATTAAGTTGTATAAATTCTCTGCGTTTTTTGGTTTAGGATTGAATTTTTTGTGAACCCAATAAATTGTTATTCCTTGTTTGTGTAATCCTATATTTTTGCTGCAATAATTGAATTTTAATCCTAAGCTTTTGATTGAATTTAAGAGTGAATTTCTATCTTTTTTTAGGTTTTTCTTTGTTTTTTCAAATACTTTTATTTTGTTATTAAAAATTAAAAGTGCTTCGTTAATACCTTTCCTTGTTAAACAACATCTATTTTCATTGTATGCTGAGAGTCTAGGGTATTTTTTTCTTAAGGGTTTGTAACTTATACAAAGAACCTGTTGACATTCTTTAATTAATTTATTTGCTTCTTTTGGTATAACATCTACATTTGGATTTGTTATAATATTTAATTTTGCCCATTTTTTTAATCTTTCTTTTTTATGTTTACATTTTAAGGGGATATTTTCGTATAATAATTTTAATTTTTCTTTTCCTTCTATTGTTATGTGGTAATATGTTCTTTTTGTTTTATTTTTTGTGTTTGTTGCATATTTTAGTTTACCCTTTTTTCTTGCTACAATTCCAAATCTTAGCAATGATAATTGAACTTGATTGGCTAATCTTTCGTTTTTTGTAACAAATTCGAAAGTTGGGTTATCTTTTCTTATTGAAGCATCACAATCAAATAAAGCTCCTAAGAAATTGGCAATTATTTGGTTGTTTGAAATTAATAATTCTGGTGGAATGTTTTTGTATAAACACGTTACTTTGTCTTTTGCTCTGAACAGTCTTTTTAAGAAGTCTGGTAGATTTTTATTCCAATAAATCAATCTTGTTGCTTTTCCTACTTTTTTTTCATATTTCAGTTCTAAATTGAATAATTTTTTTGCTAGGTTTTTGAAATCATTTAGAACATTTTCATCCATATTTACTAGTTCTATTCTATCTTTTGTTATGTATCCATCTCCTGTTAGGTATCCAACGAATCTAGCTAGTTCTTTGTTTATTTTCTTTTTTTCAAATTTGATTTCTTTTTTTATGTTTAAATTTATTTTTCTTGGGGTTGCTATAAAATCTCCTGTTTTTAGTTTTCCTACAACTTCTGATTGAATTTTTGAATCTTTTAGTATCATAATTGGGTGACAGGCGGTTGTAGTTACTTCTTTTCCTGTTTTTGTTATTAGGGTGTATAAATGGGGTTCTCCTTTTCTTTTTATAAATGCAGAAATATTTTTTTTGATGACTTTCATTGAATTTGGTTTTAAGCCAAAAGTGTGAACTTTTTCTGGATTTTCTGGAGTGTAAACCCCGTCATCTAGCTTGATGTGCAGATTAGACTTTTTAAGGGCATTTTCTACTATTTCTCCAATTGGTTTTAATTCTCCGTTTTGTAACAAAACTTGGGTATTATAACTACACGATTTCCCACTGCCATTTGGTCCTATAATTATGTTATAATTATTTCCGAAAATAAGCTCAGTGTGATTGGCAAATGATTTGAAACCTTTGGCTGTAAGTTTAGTTATAATAGTCATTGATCACCACCCTTTTTCCGAAGAGGTTTAGATTTATAAGGTTTTTGTTGAGGTTTTGCAAATATCCATAGGCTGTCAAAGAAACTTTCAAAAGATTTAGCAGTTTGTTCAGAAACTATATGTATACAGGTGAATTCTTCTTCGTAGGAAAAGATAAAACTGTTGTTGTTTATTATCATAACCGCGGATGGACTGAATGTTGTTATTTCTCTTACTTCTGTGTATTTTATTTTTTTGAAGTATTCCCAGTATGGGGTGTTTTTATCAGAGAAAAGAATGAATGCTTTTTTCTTTAATTGTAACCTTCTTTTATGCCATTTTTTCCAGAAGTTATTAAACTTTTCGTCTTTTGAAGATCTTATTCCCATAATTTTTATTTCTTTTCCTTGTTCTAATGCTTCATAAACAACTGTTGCAATTCCTTTAAATCCTTTTACTAAGGAGACGTTTTCTGGTTTTGTTGCATGTTTTTTTAATTCTTCTAGATGGGGTAGTATTTTTTCCAATTCTTTTTCTTGTTTTTCTAGATGTTTTTTATTATCTTGAAGGTAATTTAAAATCATCTTTGGGTCGTTTGCAATGAAATGTTTTATGTTATTTTCATATACAACTTTTACTAAGCCTTTATCTACTAATTTGTATAAAGTTTCGTATATTTTTCCACCAGAGATTTTAGCTTGTCTTACTATTTCTCCGCTTTTTGCTTTTCCTAATTTTAGTAATGCTAAGTAAGTTAGAACTTCATTTTTGGTTAATCCTGCTTCTTCTAGTAAATTTTCATACATTCTACTTACCACTAGGTGGGAGGCAGTATTTAAATATAACTATATTCATATTACTACTATGAAAGAATAACACAATGGAGGTGTTAAAAAATGGGAATACATTATAAAAAAGCAGCATATAGGGTAGATATTAATGTTTTAGGAACTAGATTTCATACGTTTACTGGAGATTTAGGAACTGCTCTTTGTATAACTAAAAGAATGGAGAGAGAAGAACACCACCCTCAAATTTATGAAATTCCAGTAAAAGAGTATAGACCTCATAGGCCTGCAGGTAGACATATAGAATTAATTTATCAGAATGATGAAATATTCGGAACAAAGTCACCAAAATCTTTGGAAGACTTAGAAAAATTAGTTGAAGCTGGAGAGAATAAATAATTTTTTATTTTTTCAAAATTCCTTTAGCAGCAATAATTCCGTTTGCTGCAGCGCCTACAATGTTTCCAGATAGTCCTGCACCATCGCCAGCGAAGTAAAGGTTTTTTATTTTGCTTTCTAAGAATTTGTCTGTTTCTATCCTTGCTGAGCGAAATTTGATTTCTGGGCCATATAATAATGTTGAGTCTGATGCTATTCCTGGCATTACTTTGTCTAGCTTTTCTAAACCTTCAATTAAGTTTCTCATTACTCTTGCAGGAAATATCATGCTTAAATCTCCAGGTGTTACATCTTTAAAAGAAGGTATTACATAACTTTTTTTGATTCTGTACCATGTGCTTCTTCTACCATTTTTCAAATCTCTAAATCTTTGTAATATTGGTTTGTTTCCACCAATTAGATTTGCTACTCTTCCAATTGCTTCACCATAACTAATTGTGTTTGAGACTGGTTCTGTAAGTTTAACTTTTGTGACTAATGCGAAATTGCTATTGTTTGATTTAACATTCGAGTTAGAATGTCCGTTTACGAAAACAAAATCATCATATTCCTCTTTTGATACGTAACCATTTGGGCAAGGGCAGAATGTTCTTACAGTGTCATCGAAATGATCTGATTGTAATTTGAATATTGATTCATACATTGTTTTTGAGTATTCTTCCATTATTTGTGATGGGAATTCTACTCTTACTCCGACCCATATTGATTGAAATGTAAATTCTAAACCTAATCTCTTTGCTTCATCCCTCATCCATAATGCACCTATTCTTCCTGGCGCTACTAAGACATATTTTGCAAGTAAATCTCCTTTTGGAGTTTTAACTCCTTTAATTTCATTATTTTCTGTTAGAATTTGGCTAACCTCTAAATTAGTGTAAATTTTAACTCCTTTTTCTTCTAAATACATTTCGAATTTCTGCATTACTTTCGGTAGTTTGTCTGAGCCGACATGTCTTAATTTTCTTACAATTAGGTTAATTCCTTCTTTTTTTGTTCTGGCAACTAATTCATTTACTTTTTCCATGTCTTTGGGATAATAATCTGAATCTACTCCAAATCTTGTGAAAATTTGATCAACATAATCTAAAAATGTTTGATATTCTTCTTCATCATAGAAATCTAGAAGTTTTTCATGGCTTAAAACTGGGGTGAAATGCAATTTACCGTCGGAGAATAAGCCACTACCACCAATGCCACACATTACGTCTGTTCTTTCTCTTGTTTTTGAGCTTTTTCCTTTGTCAATTAAACAGACTTTTATTTCTGGTTTTTGGGTAATTAACTCATATGCTGCAAATAAGCCAGCTGGCCCACCTCCTACTATAATTACGTCGTAATTCATCTTAACTCCAAGGTTCTTTTAGAACAATAATATCATTTCTTTCTGCCCCAGTGCAGATTATTGAGAATTTTGCATCTGTTAATTCTTCTATTCTTTTTATGTATTTTTTTGCGTTTTCTGGTAATTCATCGTAATTTTTAATTCCTGCTGTTGTTTGTCCTTTCCAACCAGGTAATGTTTCATATATTGGTTTTGCTTTTCTTAGCATTAATCCATCTGCTGGAGCAATATCATATTCTTTTCCATTGATTTCATATTTTGTGCAGATTTTTAATTCTTCTAAATGATCTAGGACATCTAGTTTTGTTAATATTAATGAATTAAATCCATTTACTAGGATAGAATGTCTTAAAACTGGGATGTCTTGCCAACCACACCTTCTTGGCCTTCCTGTTGTTGCTCCGAATTCTTTGCCATGATCTCTTAGAATATTTCCGCTTTCACCATCATCTTGTGTTGGTAATGGACTGATTCCGGTTCTGTCAACCCTTGTGATATATGCTTTTACTACTCCTAAGCATTTGTTTATTAAATGAGGCCCAATTCCTGAGCCTGTTGGTGCCCCTGAGACAACTGCATTTGAACTTGTTGTGTATGGGTGTGATCCAAAATCAACATCTAGCCAGGTTCCTTGCGCCCCTTCAAATAAAATATTTTTATTATCTTTGATTGCATCGTTTAATAGTTTTGAAACATTTGTGATTAATGGTTTTGCCCATCCTTGTTCTTTTAGATAATCTATGTTTTCTTTTACTTTATCTCTGGATATATCTTCATGTAAGAAATCTACGTTTAGAATATCTATCATTCTTATTCCTTCTCTTGCTGCTTTTCTAATGTAAGTTGGTCTTATCCCCCTTCCGGTTGATTCTGCTTTTTCAGTTTTAGAAGATTCCATGTCTTCTGGGAGAATTATGTTTGCTAATTCACTTATGAATATCTTTGGGTTTATGTTATCTGCTTTTAGTTTGTCTATTTCTTCTTTTAGCTTTTCTAGGGAAATAACTGTTCCATTGCCAATTACACAGATTTTGTCTCTTAGAACTCCTGATGGGACGTAGTGCAATATTGTTGTTTTTCCGTTTACAACTAGGGTGTGACCTGCGTTTCCACCACCGTTGTATCTTACAACATAATCTGCTTTTTTAGCTAGAAGATCGACTATTTTGCCTTTTCCTTCATCGCCCCATTGACATCCAGTTATTGCTATATTCATGTAATCCCCTGAAAATAAACCCCGTTTTTCTTATTAAAGGTTTTCTGTTCTCGAGAATATAATTTGTAGTTGTGTTCAAATAAAACTAGCTATTAAATCGCCAATATAATGGGTTACTATGATTACAATTATTGCAATTATCAAATGTTCAAAAATTATCTTATAAGTGTTCACTTTTTGTTCTTTCGCCATATAATAACTAAAGATTGTTATTAATGTAAGGCCATAAACTATACTTACAATTATCGCTGTTGATAACGGAAGTAATAAAACAGGGATTATAAAAGTTAATGAGAAAATAAATTTTGTTAAAAAGGTTGTTATTGTTGATTCCCAAATTTGTTTTGTTGAATGGTGGTTTTCAAATTCTTCTGAAATATGGATTCCTAATGCATCTGACATTGCATCTGCAATAGCTATTACTAAAATACCCCCTATAACAAACAAGGCTGAGTTTGTAGTTGCGTGTAATCCAACCATTAAACCAAGGGTGGTTATGATTCCTGACGTTAGGCCAAAACTAAAGCCTTTTTTAATGGAAACTCTCATGGTTAAAGTTGAAATATATTTGTTTATAAATGTGATTGTTTAAAATTTCATTTAGCTTAATTGTTTTTAAAGATTATTAGGATTTAAAAAATAAGAAAAAATAAAGATTTTACTGAAAATTAAAAAACGGGCAAGATTATTTCTTTTTTTTAGTTGCTTTCTTTGCTACTTTCTTTTTTGCCATTTGGTTTACCACCCCTTGATTATTATTTTAATTTTATTGATTAGCTTGCTTATAAACTTATCTTTTTTAAAAAAAGAAAAAATTTAGGTCACCGAAAGTAACCGTGATTTACTGTTAGTAGTCTTCATCTTCTTCGTCGTCAAAGTCTTTTTTATCTCCAGACTCTTCTTCATCTTCATCATCCATTTTATCCCATTTGTTAGACATTTTAGATTACCTCCATTGGTTTATTTAGAAATATAGACAACTTGTTTTTAGCCCTATTAGAAATTATCTCCCTTATTTTTTAATTAAAATTTAACCACTATATTAGTATTTAAACTTTTCTAAATTGGAGAAGGATAGTTAGATTTTAGAGCTGCGCTCAGCAAAAAGCTTAAAAACAATTAAATTAAGTATACTATTTTAAGAAAAGGAGGTGAAAAAATGTTTTTCGACAAAAAAATTAAAAATCTAAAAACTTGGGATATTGCTTTAGTTAAGTTAGCTACTGCAGCTTTTGTTTTGTTTGTAATAACTATTTGGTCTGCAGCAATGGAGTGGGTACATTCAGTAAATCCTTGGGTTTTCTTTGTATTGTTTATGATATTTGCAATTAAACCAATGATTAAAGTTTATTCAAAATAATTTCTTTTTCTTTTTTTAGTACTGTTTTCAATCAAAAGATATATAAACAAAAGATTCGTAAATAATTATATGAAAAAGAGGTTGTTATTGATATTAGTTTTAATTATTTTCATTTCTAGTTGTACTTCTATTGAAGAACCTTCATTAAGTCCTTCAAGAGGAATTACTTATTATGTCGACAAAGACGGTGTCTATGGTGGAACTTGTTCTAATTCGAATGATGGTCTTTCATGGAGCAGTCCTTGGTGCACAGCTGCTAAAGCCGGTTCTGCAGTCCTTCAGCCCGGAGATACTGTTAACTTTGCAGATGGAACTTACCCCATATATAGACAGGGAATAACTAGCAGCGGAACTGAAGGAAATCCGATAACTTACAAAGCATACGACAAGGAGGTAGTTTTGGACTGTGGAGGAGATAATGGGTGGTATATAAGCGGAGATGATTACCTAACTCTCGATGGCTTCAAGTTCCAGAATTGCAATAGCTGCATAAGTCTGCCATCATATGGGTTGACTGATATGACTGATATAACTATCAAGAATATCTATGCGGGTTCGGGAGGTTGTGATGGGGGAATTGGTGAGTTGCAGGGTCTAGGTAATCTTGCTGTTGTCACAAATCTTGTGATTGACAATATAACTTTCATCGATACAGGAGGTATCGGTCTGTGCGCAGGCAACTATGTTAACGGACCAAGTGTTAAAAACGCTGTTGTGAAAAATTCCTATTTTAAAGGGGGAGGGAATATTGGTATAGGCCGGGGGAATAATATAACTTATGTGAACAATATCATCATTGAACCTTCTGGCCATTCTTATGTTGTCGGATCAAATTATGGTGGGGAACTCATTTGTGATGGGTATGTTTTTGCATCAAATATTATCATAGAAAATAACATATGCTTTAGATGTTATGACATGGCAACTTTTTGCGCTCAAAACATAAGTTATATACACAATACAGTAATCCAAGGTGTATGGAGGCCATACCCTAATTGCAGTGCAGCAAAAGGCTCTGGAATCCTTGTTAGCAATGGATTTGGTCTAACACAAGAGAGCCTAATATTAAAAGATAATCTTTTTGCACAATGCAACACTTTAAGATTAGGTTCAGTTGGTTCAGGTTTAGAAAGCGACAATAATTATTTCTTTAATGTACATGGAAGTTATGAGTACCAAGGTTGTATCCCTGAACAAACAAATATTATTGATGGTGAAGGAGGGTATTATGCATATCTTAATGACTGGCAATCAGAGACAGGACAGGATATGAACTCTAATCAAGTTTATGGAAATTATGCAGATGCAGATTTAGAAACTCTCCTTGTAAACCCATTAAACACAATAAATCCAAATTTCGCACCAAGAGAAGATAGTTGGCTTTGTCAGGAAGGTAATGAAGGCTCAGATGGAGAAACAATTGGAGCATTACCTTGCAGTGATCTAGTTCAAGAATGTTATGAAGGGACACCTTATGGGAGTTGTTCTGAAACACAACCTTGGTATTGCAATGAAGGTAATTTAGAACCTAATTGCCAGGAATGTCTTTGCGCAAATGAATTTACATGCAGGTATGATGGTTTTTGTGTAGAATCAAAAAAATCAAGAAAGGCTATTGCAATGCCTTTGTTTTCAAACATTAAAAGTTTCCTTGATTTGTTTTAACTTAATAGTAGTTACAAATAGAAAGATTTATAAAGAGTAAATTTTAATATAAGTATATGAAATTCAAATTTTTAATTGGACTAATATTGATTATATTATTAGTATTTCCAACAGTTTTATCTAAACAAGAAACTACAAATTTTGTTTCAGATTCTTTGATAGTCAAGCTTAATTCTAAAATGAATTTAAATGAAATTAAAAATTTAGATCCAAATATTATAAATGTAGATTATTTATTTGGAGATTCAAAATCACTGGATAATAGAGCTAAAAACTTAGAAATGGATACTTTTTATATTGTAAAATTAAAAGAAAATTCAAATATTACAAAAATTGCTGAAAAACTTTCTAAAAATAGTAAAGTAGAAAGTGTTGAATTTGATTATTTTGATGAATTAACAATGACCCCAAATGATCAATATTTCTTTTCTGGTGGAGGATTTTTCGGACAATGGAATTTATATAATTATGGACAGCAAATTTTTCCAGGAGTATTTGGAATTAGTGGTGTAGATGTTGATGCACGTAAAGCATGGGATATTGAAACAGGGAATCCTGATGTTTTAATTGCAGTACTTGATACAGGAGTTAATTATAACCACGCTGATTTAAGAAATAAAATATCAGATATTAGATATGATTTTGTTGATGAAGATAATGACCCCATGGACCAAAATGGCCATGGAACTTCTATTTCCGGGATGGCTGGTGCTCAAACTAATAATAATATAGGCATTGCCAGCTTATGCCCAGAATGTACAATAGTTCCTGTTAGAGTTTGTACTTCTTCATGTTTGTCTAGTAATGTAATTCAAGGAATTTATTTTGCTGTAGATAATGATGTAGATGTAATAAGTATGAGTTTTGGTGGTTATGATTCAGATTGCTCAAGAACCAATGGTTATGATATAGCAATCCAATATGCTTATGAAAATGGAGTTACTTTAGTGGCAGGAGCAGGTAATGATTATTCTAGTAGTTCTTTTTATCCTGCTTGTAGGCCAGAAGTAATAAGTGTTGCAGGACATGGGGCATCTGGACAGATAAATCAATCTAATTATGGAAATTGGGTAGATGTTGCTGCGCCAAATGTACTTATTTTAACTACTGTTTTAAGCGGGGGATATGGACTTGGTGGTGGCACTTCAATAGCTGCACCCCAAGTATCTGCTTTAATAGGATTATTAATTTCTAGTCATGGAGATATAACTCCAGATAAGGCAAAAGAATTTGTAATGCTTACTTCAGAGGAATTAGATTGGGATGAAACTCCAATAAATTCTGGAAGGATAAATGCTTATAATGCATTAAGTGCGTGTTTTATTGACAATGAAATTATTTTAAACCAAGTTTGTGTTGATGATGGACCAAAAATGTGTTTTGAACAAGAATTAATTTCAAACTGTCAAGAATGTAGTTGTCCTACAGGTAAATATTGTATGTCTAATGGTGAGTGTAGTAAATATAAAGTTGCTGTTCCTTTTTATTTATAGGTTTTGTTTAGAGCTGCGCTCGGCAGGTCTGCTGCCGATTAGACTTTAGAAATCTTCCAAAGATTATTGAAATATTGTTTATAGGTTTATTTTGTTCGTGCGAATTTATCAATGTCATCTGTATGAAATGAGGCACATGTTGTCCATTGGTCATCTATTCCTTGGTAGAAGTCTGTTCTGTCTCCATCAACCACCATTCCTGTAGTAAAAACTGTGTCTGGAACATACCCATCTTTTGGCAAACGCTTTCTGAAATCTTCTCGGTCTAGGAAAACTGGACTTTTATGCAATACTTTCCATGGTTCTTCTAAATCAAGAGTCATCAATCTGGTAACATATTTGGTTTTTCCTTTTTCGTTTCTTGTTGTTTCATGGTATGCTGCAACCCATCCTTTAGGTCTTTTTACAGGGGGACTTCCTGTTCCAGTTACTTCACCCATTTCACTTGTTATTAATCTATGGTCTTGTCCCCAATGTACAAGGTCGGGGGAGTAAGAAATCCAGATACCGGGAATACTTAAATCAGAAAATGCATTAGGGCGTATAAATGAAGCATAGATTGGTTGCCTTTTGTCTATAGTTTCTGTTTTTGTGGGGCTTGGAATTTTTGTTGGGAATAAGGCAACATCTTTTCCTCTAATTTCTGGACGAGGAGTATTTTCTAAGGTTATTCTTTCTAAACTTAAGGGGTTTTTTATTTCATTGTTAATTAGAATAGAACTCCAAACTCCGAATTCTCTATGGGGTGTAGCATAAGTTATTATATATCCCCTATTTTCTAAATATGTTATCCTTACATCTTCTAGTCCAAACCTATCAAATTCCCATGAGGGCGATATTGCAGGCTCTTGATGTATATTAGATATTTCTCTGTCTGTATTTAATATAACCATCCTAGGTAATGAAATGTGTCTTAATCTAATTGGTCCTTGTTTTGGAGTAACTTCTCTTTTGCGAATTCTTTTAAGGGTTTTTCTGTCGACAATATCATAGGCTATTTTAGGAGGTGCTTGTTCTACATTTGGTATATGGAAATAAGGCAGTAAAATTTTGCCAGGCATACTTTCCAGGGGAGTTTCAGCAACTCTTACAAATAAAATTGTTTCTAAACCTTGGGGGGTTTCTACTGTTGTGACTCCTGGATTGAATGCTCCAATAACTTCAAAGTCTTCTCTGGTTGGCGAGAAATCTTCAGGAGATACAATAATTTTTGTTTCAAAAAGTTTTGGTGGGTTCATTCTAGTTCTCTGTTAAATTATAGGTTGCTGTGAATATGAAAAAGCTTAAAAGTGTTTTGTTTAGAGTTACACCGAAACGTTTATATATAAGTAATGTTATCTAATTCTAACATAAAGTTAAGTAAAACTAACAAAATATTAGAAAAAGTTAACTAGGAGGAAAAAATGAAAGGAGATAAAATATTTTGGTTCAATGGAATAGGGCAGTTATTATTAGTAATTGGTGTCTATTTAACCTTGATATTTAAAAATACGGTAGGATTAGTTCTTTTAGGAGTAAGTTTTGTACTGTTTTTATTATATTATTTGCTAAAGGGAGATACAATAGTATCAGATGAAATGATTGATGCATTATCATACAAATCAAATAGGTTTGCCCTTACTGCAGTGGTTATAACTATAGTTTTATTGACAGTTGCTTCATTATATTTGACTATGACTGCAATTAATGTTTTAATGATAATATTTAGTGTTTTTATTATTTCAACAATAGCTTGTCAAGTATATTTGTTTTTAGGCCTTGGGAAGAAAGAATGAAAACAAGGATTAAAGAGTTTAGAGCTAAGTATGATCTGACACAAGAAGAATTAGCTAAGAAAGTTGGTGTTCGTAGAGAAACTATTGTTTTTTTGGAAGGGGGAAAGTATAACCCTTCTTTAAAATTAGCTTTTTCTATTGCTAAGGTTTTGAAAAGTTCTGTTGATGAGTTGTTTTTGTTTTAGAGTTGCGCTCGGCTGGTCTGCGGCTAATTAGAAATAATTAATCATAAATGTTTCTATACTTTGGATAAGCTCTTCTTTTTTGTAAGTATTCTTTTGGATCATCTATTAAAATAATGTCCTTAATATTAACTCTTTCATAGGAAGCAGGTAATTTTTTGCTTTCATTTACTATAATACACTTCAGTGGTTTTCCAGCCACATAATGCCCGACTGCACGTGCATGACCTCCATCAAGAAGAGGCCCTAATGGAGACCAACAAGCACTTAATTCATAATTTCCATCACCTAATTTAATAACAGGTACTACAGGAAAATCATCTTCTGCTTCAATGCCTTTGACTATTGCTTCAGCAACCTCTACACTTAGTTCTGGTTCCCAACCAAAAAGAGTTTCTTCTTCTAAGTTTAAATGAATTTCTTTGCTCATTGTTATGGGGAATGTTAGAAAAACTTATAAATGTTTGTTTTGAAATTCAGTGACCAATTTATGTTTGTAAGCTTTATTTTGGCTTTTTATTGCATATTCACTTTAATCAACTCTTTCTTTTTTTGAAAAGCTTCAAAAATCTGAACTTCAGCTGTTCTTTTCTTCCCACTTTTTTCTACTTCAGCTACTTCTTTATTCAAATAATTATATACTTCTTCTGCTTCAGGAGATAATTTGATTCTTATTGTTTTTTTCAAATTTCAAGTCCTTCGATGATCGCCTTTCTTAAATTTGGGTTATTATTGTGTATCCAGGTTATTCCTTTTAAACTTACTGCTATTTTGTTACTTTCTTCAAGATATTCTAAGATTTGCATTAAAGTATTATGATTTACTTTTCTTGGTAGATGTTCTTTAATATAAACTATGCTGATTATAGATTCATCAGCATTTTTTATTGTTTTTTCTACCATTAAAATAGTGTTTAAAGTAGGTGAATGCATTACTTTTTTTATTAATTGTTCCATTTTGATACATTTATGTAACTATTAGTTATATATAAATGTTTCTATTTTGGGTATGTTTAGTTAGAGCTGCGCTCGGCAGGCCTGCGGCCTAATAGAAAATTTTAAAAATAGGAAACAATTTTTTGAAAATATGAAAACAAAGAAGAGAAAAGGATATCCTGATTATTGGACTGATTTTATTGCTGAAATGTTTTGTATGGCGAGAAGTATGAGTAAGAAGAAATGGGTTGGAATTCAATATGAAGATTTAAGAGATTTGGGCAGAGAGAAACCTAAAGGGAAGGTAACTAAAACCATTACTAAAAATAAAGATTATATTCCTTTATCTAAAAAGAACAAGAATTGCAAGAAAAAATTGGGCTGGGGCTGTTTACTGCCAAAAAGGTGTCCATTTTTAGCACTATCAGAACCAACAGATGAATTAATCAAACATGTAGAAAAGTTCTATAATAAAAAATCTAATAATTAAATTTTCTTTCATAATCTTTGTGATCCATCCACTCTAGAACTATTGAAACAACAATGATTTCTTGGTTTTCAATAGAATACAAAAGCCTCCACGCATCTGGCAAATTATATTTCCATAAATTGGTTATTTCATATTTCTTGATGTATTCTTTTGGTATTAATCTTTTTGGAATTTGTATACCACAAAAAGCATTTTCTTCTATATCTTTAAAAGCCCTTAAAAGCCATTCATATAACCTTTTTTCTTTAGTTTTTGTCTTTTCAAATGCTTCTAAGGTTTTATTATTTACAAATTTTACTTTTGATGGAAGTTTCATATTTTACTCCAAAATAATTCTTTGTGTTTAAGGTGTTCTTTTACTTTTTCTGGGTAGAATATCCAACCTATTTTTCCTTCTGCGTCAATAGATATTTTTCTGGAATACAATAGATAATCAATTATTAAGCAAAATGTTTGATACATCATTTTTTTTGGGAGGTGCTCCCATAAAGCTCTCTTTTTAAATTCACCATCATATTTTTTAATGAATTCTTCTACCATTAGAACTGTATCTAGTTGGGGGTAGTGCAATATTCCTTGTCGTGCTTGTGTTGCCATGTTATATACACTTATATAACTAGTTATATTTAAAGCTTTTGGTTGTGGTTGTCACGGTGGAGAATTCCTTTGAAATTCACTAACTAACCTATTTTTGTAAGCTTTATTTTGGTTTTTTATTGCATATTCTCTTTTCATAGCACTTTCTTTTGTTGGATGTGTTTCAAAGTAAACTAATTCTTTGAAACCTTTACTTCTAATGTATTTTGAGGCAATACCTTCTTTATGTTTTTTTATTCTGTTTTTTAGATTGTTTGTGTAACCAGTGTAATAACTATTATCTTTAC
>JAHJUI010000012.1 GCA_018829185.1 Nanobdellota archaeon
CATCTTAATCTTTTTAGCAAACGCTTAACTTTTTTAACTAGTTTTATCTCTTTTTTCATTGTTAGACACCTCTATTGTCTAACCCCCTAGCTCAAGCTAGGGGTTATCTATTAATAAAATTTTAGATTTAGGACAACGCCTATTTATTCGGGACGCATTAATGGGAAAAAAACTACATCCCTTATTGATTCTGAGTTTGAAAGTATCATAAACAATCTATCTATGCCAACTCCGTAGCCTGCTGTTGGGGGCATGCCATGTTCTAGGGCAATAATAAAATCTTTATCCATCATTTGCGCTTCATCATCACCAGAATCACGCATTTTTTGTTGTTCCAGTAGTCTTTCTTTTTGATCTATTGGATCATTTAATTCTGAAAAGCCATTTCCTACTTCAGATCCTGCCGCAAGTATTTGGAATCTTTCGGTTAAGAAAGGATTTTTTTCCATCCTTTTTGATAATGGCGAAATTGAAACTGGATGATTGATTAAGAAACATGGTTGGATTAAAGTTGGACGTACATATCTTTTGTATAATTGATCTGTGACTCTTCCAAGACCCCCATTTAAATCTACATCTTTTGTTAATTTTTTCTTTTTGATTGCATCTATTAATTTTTCTTTTGTATTTTCTTTTAATAAATCAATTCCTGTTTTTTTCTTAACTATTTCTACGTAATCATGTTTTGGCCATTTTTTTGCAAAGTCTAGAGTAATATTTTGATATTTTATTTTTAAGGTTTTGAAAGTTTTCTTTATTGCTTCTTTATACATTTTTTCAACGAATTTCATTAAATCTTCATAGTCATGCCATGCCCAGTAGAATTCTAACATAGTAAATTCTTGCAAATGTTCTGTTGACATTCCCTCATTTCTAAATACCTTGGCCATTTCATAGATGTTTTCATAGCCTCCAACCATTAAACGTTTTAATGGAAGTTCTAATGAGATTCTTAAGTACGCATCAATATCTAAGCTATTGTGATGTGTTTTGAAAGGCTTTGCTTCAGCTCCACCTGTTTTGAATTTTAAAGTGTTTGTTTCAACTTCTAAGAAATTGTTTTTATCTAGGTATTCTCTGAAACAGTTCATGAATTGGGTTCTTTTTTTGAATAATTCCCTTACTTCAGGATTGGAAATTAAGTCTAAATATCTTTGTCTGTATTTTGTTTCAGAATCTTTTAATCCATGCCATTTTTCTGGTAAAGGTCTTAATGATTTTGTTAATAATGTGAAAGATTTTAACCAGACAGATATTTCTCCTTTTTTTGTTTTAAAGATGATTCCTTGACAACCAATTATATCTCCAATGTCTAATTTTTTGAATAATTTGTAATTTTTTAAATCATCTTGGGTTGCAAAAATTTGTATCTTTCCAGATTCATCTTGAATATGTGCAAAGGATGCTTTCCCCATTATTCTTTGGGTCATGATTCTTCCTGCTATTGAAACTTTCTTCTTGGATTTTTCTCCTTGTTTTAGTTTCTTATTTTCTGTTAGAATTTCTAAGGTAGAATGTGTTTTCTTGTATTTATTTGGATAAGGATTAATTCCTTGGTCTAAGATGTTCTTTAGCTTCTGTTTTCTCTGAGCTATTAGTTGGTTTTCTTCTTTATCCATAGTATAACATATTTTTGTTCACCTATTAAAACTTTTCTTTTTTTAGAAATCTTTAAGGGATAGTCTTCCATTAATTTTTCTAATAAAATTGTTTTTTGGGTGATTATAGTTATAGATTTTGCTGCTTTTGTTAGTTCTAAGAATTCAATTAATTGTTTTTCAATGATTCTTGGATTTGCTCTTTTTGAGATAAAAGGCAATTGAGTGATTATTTGTGTAGATTCTTTTATTTCAAAGTTTATTTTTACGTTTGCAACTTGAGAGTTTAGTTTAGCATTGAATAAGTTTGTTTGTTTTGGGTCAAAAGCATTTACCTTTCCTTTCTTTAGTGCTGCTTCAATTGCGATTACTCCATCTGAACAGAAAGGATCTAGTAATGCTTGCTTTGGGTTGTAGTCTGCCATTATTAGTAAAGCAGAGGCTAAACAGGAATTTAAAGAATTATTTGATGTTCTTACTTTGTATTGGCGTTTGCATAGGTCTGTTTTTGGTTCTAAGCCGACTAAACAATTATTGTTTACAAGGTCTATGAATATTTCATTTTTTGGTTCTTTGTAGTTTGGTACTGTTTTGTATTTTTCACATAAAGTTTTTGTTACTATTTCTCTGATGTCTTGAGATGAGAATTTATGTTTTCCTATTCTTTTGCAAATTATTTTGAAGTCATTTAGGTTTAAATCTAATTTTTCTATTTGTTTTGGAATGTCTTCTATTTCTTTAAATTTGAATTTTTTTAGAAGTTTGTATGAGTTAGTTATTGTATTTAGTTTTTGTAATTTTTCTATTTCTAATGTTTGAGGTAATATCTTCTTTGCTTTGTTTTTAGTTTCTACTATTGTAATATCTTCTAAATCTGGTAAAGTTTTGATTATGAACATAGTTTTGATTAAAAGTTGAGGTTTATAAAAATAATGAAAAAAAGAAAAAAGTTTAAGTTGTTGTTATTGTTCCATCTTCGTTAAGAGTTGTTTTATATATGGTTCCCCTGGCAGTTGGCGCATTTTTGATGTCACAGCAGAAGCCAGAAATTAAACTTGGGGCTTCCCAGTCACCTGTAACATAGTCAATACAAGAGTATTGAGTTTCGTAAGGCAACCAGCCAATTGCAATAGTAGCATAACCAGTATTTTTAGGAACATCCCTATTGTCGTAGCATTGTATAAAATTAACTTCTTGAACAATTTTATCTATTCCGCAGTTTAAAACTATGTTTGGGCCGTTAGTATAATTTCCATCGCCCGTGTATAACCACATATGTTCACAGCTTGTAGGATCTATGTAAGTCACTTCAGTTGTTTCTATGCATGATCCATCTAAACAACCATAGTCGCACTGATGACATGGAATATTAACGCATTCTTCATCGCAAAAAGAGCTATAAGATCCAGAATTTATACAGATGGCCTGACAGCTCTGGAAACAAGCATAGTTGCCTTCACACCAGGCAATGGATGTTGGTTGTGGACAATTTGAGTCACTATAACATGTTATTTCTGATCCACTGCTTCCTCCTCCATCCATAGACGTCTTTAGTTTGCTTAACAAAGCTTCTTCTGGAGTTTTAACACAACTAGAAACTAAAAACATAACTACTAGTAAAGAAATAAAAATTAATGTTTTTTTCATTATTTCACCTCCTTTTAGGTTATTATCTAAAAATAATCTAGATTAAGATATATAAAAAGGTTTTGAAAACAA
>JAHJUI010000013.1 GCA_018829185.1 Nanobdellota archaeon
AACAGGAATGTTTTGTTTGAAACAAAAATATGGATCTAGTGTTAGCTCCAAATCTGCTAAAACAATCAAAGCAGATTTGTATGGCAGAATGCTCTGCCACAATTTATTTGGCGCGTTTAGAATGATTTAGGACAGCGCCGATTTTAGAATATATGTTATTAATAACCTAAGTTTTTCAACTTCTTTTTAACTTCTTCTATCTCTTTTTTATCTAATTCTTTCTTGTTTTCGGCAGATAGGATTTCTCTTAAAATAAAAGCAATATATGCAGAAACAGAAGACATACCTGTTCCTTTTATTCTTTCTTTTACTTTATCAATTAAAGGACTAGGCAAAGAAACTGTGCTGTAACCAACTTTGTTATCACTTTTCTTTTTAGGAACTTTCATTGTATATTTAAATTATTAACTGGTTTATAAGTTTTTTTATCCTACATATATTTAAAATAGATTTTTAATTGGAAAGACTTAAATCTTTTTTGGTATTCTCTTGAAGTATGAAAGTTTTATTGATATTACCCCCCTTAGAGGTAGCGAAAGAGATGGAAGAATTAATAAGGGTATTAAGTCCTCTAGGGGTAGCTTATATTGCTGCTAATTTAGAAAAAAATAATTTTGAAGTTTCAATTTTAGATTGTTTAGTTGAAGGGTGGGAAACAAGAAAAATCGAAAAAGGAAATATGATAATTGGCCTTTCTGAAGAAGAAATTAAAAAAAGAATAATAAATGAAAAACCAGATATCTGCGGAGTGTCGGTGCCTTTTTCTTCTCAAAAAGATCAACCACACAAACTTGCAAGAATAATTAAGCAGGTTTCCCCAAAAATAAAAGTTATTTTTGGTGGGCCACACCCTAGCGGAAATTCTGAAGAAGTAATGAAAGATAAGAATGTAGACTTTGTAATCAAGGGAGAAGGAGAAGTTGCAATGGTGAAGTTATTAAATAATCTAAAAACTCCTAAAAAAGTTCCAGGTATTGTTTATAGGAAAAACAATCAAATATTATTTTCAGGACCACCCCAATTTATAGAAAACCTTGATGAACTTCCATTTCCAGCATATCATCTCCTTAATATGGATAAGTATTTTGAATATAGTTCTGATGGATATTCTGTAAGAAGGCATGTTGCTAAATCAAAAAGATGGGCTTCAATTTTTACTAGTAGGGGATGTCCTTTTAATTGCGTTTTTTGTTCAATACATAATACGATGGGGTATAAATTTAGGCCAAGATCTCCAAAAAATGTTTTAGATGAAATTGAACTTCTTTATGACAAATATGGGGTTAGGACTTTCTTTTTTGAAGATGATAATTTTTCTATGGATAAAGATAGAGCAAAGGAAATACTAAGAGGGATCTTAACAAGAAAATTAGAAATTAATTGGCAAGCTCCCAATGGGTTAAGGGCAGATTTATTAGATGATGAGCTTATTTCTTTAATGAAAGATACAAATTGTACTAGGGTAAGGATTGCTATTGAACATGGGGATCAAAAGTTTCTCGAAGAAGTCATAGGAAAAAGATTAAATCTAAAAGTATTGAAAGAAGCTGTTAAAAAAATTAGGAAAAAAGGATTAGATGTTGATGGATTTTTTGTTTTAGGAATACCCGGGGAAACGAAAGAAACAATGAGGAAAAGTGTTAATTTTGCTAAAGAGCTTTCAGCAATTGGGTTAAATCCTCTTTTGGCTATGGCAATTCCACTTCCAGGAACTAGAATGTACAAAATTTGCGAAGAAAATAATTTTTTAGTAAAAAAGAATTTTACTTCAAAAGATTATCAATTAGCTTCTTCTAAAGAACCTTTAATTTCTACACCTACAATGTCTGCATCAGAATTAAAAAAATGGTATTTCAAAGCATTTAGAGAAACCTTTATGATACGTTTTATGAATGATCCTAAGGTTCTTCTTAATATAAATTTAGTTCAAGATTTTAAAAATCGTCCTTTTCAGGCATTAAAAATTACTTATTCTTATATTAAAAGTGCGTTATTAAAGTAGTTTAAGATGGATTTTATGTTAAATCTTTCATTAATTCACTTTCACCAGAATAAATGTTTTTTTGTTCATTTGGATCATTAACTAGATCATATTCTTCTGTTCCTTCATGATGGTTTGCTTTACATAAATGACAAGTTTTATCTTTGGCTACAATTAATTTTTTAGTTTCAGTTCTAACACCGGTTATGTTATGGGCAAGACCATCTACTAAAAGAATTTTATCCCTAATTTTTTTACCTTCTTTTATTAATGGAATTAAACTTTTTCCGTCTAATTCATCTTCTGTTTTTTCTCCAATTACTTCTAAAAGGGTAGGTACTATGTCTATATTTTGGACCATTTCATTTATTTCTTTACCTTCAAAACCAGGAATATGCATTATTAATGGAACTCGGATTGATTCTTCATATAAGCCAGAGTGACTGAAATAGACATTATGTTCTCCCATGCTAGTTCCATGATCTCCTAAAACAATAAAAATAGTGTCTTCCCACAATTTAGCTTTTTTTAAGAATTTATGCATTCTTCCAATTTCTTTGTCTATATTTTTGATAGTAAGGTCATATTTATCCATTATATCTTGCATAGATTCTAAGTTGATATCAGTAAATCTTTTTTTGATATATTCTTTTTGATTATTATTTTCTAATTTTTTAATGATTTCTTCAGAATCTTTTTTTCCAGAAGGACTAAATTTTGTGTTTGGGAATGGAAAGTGAGTATCCCAACAGTGTACAAATAAAAAGAACGGTTTTTTTGCTGTTTTTATTTTTGATATTGCTAAATCCATTGTTTCTTTTGTAGGAGAAAACTGTTCTGAAGCCCTAGTTTTTATGACTTTTTTCCCAAATTTATAGGCCCAGTTTGGTAATGTTAACAAGAATCTTTTTACTTTTGGTATTTTCATAAACCTTCTTAGTTGGCTATCTTTGTCTTCTTTTTCTTCATAATAATCAAAACCATCTTTAAACCAAAGGCCAATCCAATCAATAGCTATGGTGTCATATCCTTTTTCCTTTAAAAAACTGGGAAGCCAGAACTTTTTATTATCTTCAAAATCATCAAATTCTTTATCTGTCGTATATGGGACTTGATGTATTATCCCGTGTTTTTTACTTAATTTGCCTGTGAAAATTGAAGTCAAAGCTGGTGCTGTTGAATTAGAGTTTGAGAAGTGTTTTTTAAAGTATAAACTTTCTTTACCAATCTTTTTAAGATATTTGTCTGTTTCTTTTTCATATCCAAAAGCGCTTAAGTTTTTAATCCTAAAAGCATCTACTACAATTATTATTATATTTTTCATTTAACATTTTTTAAGTTTTAATACCTTATTTATATAACTTTTGGAAACATCAAAGTTACATAAATGTTAAAAAGGCAAATATTACCATTTTTAATATGAAAGGCGGGAGAGAAACAGCTTATACTATGGTTTTTTCAGTTTTATCTAAAGTCGCCACTTATTTTTTACTGTTAATTTTTGCTAATTTATTTTTAAAAGAAGTCTATGGTAGGGTTGCTTTTGTTATGAGTATTTTTAATTTAATTTTAATTTTTGTTTTGATGGGGGTGCCTTATATACTTGTACCTTGGATAATAAATAAAAAAGATAGCAGGTCAGTTTTTTATTTCTTAATGCTCATTTCTTTTGTATGTGTTGTGCTTGGAATCATTTTTTCGTGGAATCATAAATGGGTAATGCCTTTAGTATTCCTTTTTCCTTTTGTATTGATACGTGGATTTTCTATGGCTTTTTTGAATGTTAAATATAAATATCATTTTGTTTCTTTTATGGAACTTGTATATGCTTTCCTTTCTTTAGTTTTTATTTATTCTTTAAGAAACTTTGATAAATCTGGAATTGTATTTGGTTATACAATTGCCTTATTTTTACAATCAGTTATTTTATTCTTTTTAGCAAGAAAAGATATTTTATTCTTATTTAAAAAAATTACTTTTAATTTAATTCCAATTAAAAATTATATTAGTAAAGCTTTTTTAAATTCTCTTTCTTATGTTTCCTTTGCATTTCTTGATAGAGTTGATTCATTTATTTTAGGTTTTTTATCTACTTTTGAAAATGTTGCTAATTATAATGTTGCTGGGCCTATTGCTAATGTAATTATTCTTATCCCATTTTCTTTAGGAATGTTTTTATTAACTAAGAGTTCTGAAGTTAAAGATAATGTAAATTCAAGAAGTTTATTAAGTAGAATCTTAAGGATTTCATTTTCTTTCTCATTTTTAGCCGCAATTGGGATTATATCTTTAGCTAAATTGATAATTTTAGTATTTTTTCCAAAATATGTAGGGATAGAACCTTTTATTTTGATTCTTTTGATCGGAGTTGTATTTTATTCATTATACCATTTAATTTATGTGTATCTTTTAAGCAAGCTAAGGCCTGAAAAAGCTTTTTTCCCAATAGGAATTGCAGCTTTACTTAACATTATTTTAGATATACTTTTGGTTCCAAAGTTCGGACTTTACGGAATATGTTTTGCAACTATGATTTCTCATTTAGTAGCATTTACGATCTTGTCTGTTAAAGTAAGAATGATAAAAAGATTTTCTTTGGTTTATCTTTTAGTATTGTTCCTTCCTTTAGCCTATAAAATGGGGGTATATGGATTGTTATTAATTATTCTTTTAATACCTTTATTAATAATTTTGAAACTATTACAAAAACAAGATTTAGTTTTAATTTCTAATATTACTAAAACATTATTTAAATTTAATAAAGTTAAAGAAATTTGAGATTTATAGTTTAAATTCAGATATTTTAAATGATTTGTATTTTGATAAGAACTTACAAATTTCTTCAAATAATTTGAAATTATCTAAAACCATCATTGTTGCCGGGTGAATTAAAATTATGCTGGGTATTTTGTTTTTTTCATTTTCAATTACTCTCTTTTTTAAGATATCAAACCATTCTTCTGCTTTTATCCTACATTTAGTGCAGCTTGCGAAAGGGTTTCGATTTTCTGGTTTTAACATACCATAGGCAATTGTATTTTGATCAATAGGAATATTTATTGGCATGTGCATTACTTCCTTGTAAAAGGGTTTTATGTCTCCTACTAAATCTGAAACATATTTAACGTCTAACTCTTTTAAAAGATTAAAGGTAAGATCATTAGAACCAAAGGCATGGGTACGCCAAGAAGTCATTTTTAAGCCAAATTCTTCGAATGCTTTTTTAGTTTTTGTTATATCTTTTTTTTGATAATGATTTGATCCATATATACTCCCCCATTTTTTCCTATAAAAGTAACTTTTAAGTAAATTCATTTTCCCAAAATTATCATAAGTGTGGCCCCCGAGTTCTACGTTATATTTTAATAATTCTTTAATTTTATCTGGTTCTTTTTGTAAGGAAATTCCATTAACAAATAAGGTACAGGCTAGTTTATATTTTTTAAGAATATTAAGATATTTCTCTGCAGAATCTATTTCTGATCCGATTATTTTTTGTTCATGGTTGTTTAGATTACTAAAATGAACGTCTCCAGTTAAATATATCATTATTTAGTAATCATATTAGAAAAATATATAAATCTATCTTATATGGAAAAACTATATTTATCTTTTTTCACGCCAATATTTTAAAATATCAAAACAAGTTTTCTTAAATGGGATTTCGGGTTTCCAATTTGTTTCTTCCCTAAACTTTGAAGAATCTCCTTGTAAAACAAGAACATCGCTCGGTCTGGGATGTGTTTTTGGGGTTATTATCTCCATACCATAATCAATTAAAGAGGCAAATGTTCTTACTACATCTTCTATAGAATGTTCTTCTCCAGAACAGATATTATACTGTTCCCCAGATTTTCCTTTTTCTAGTGCAAGTAAATAAGCATTAACCATATCTCTTGTATCTGTGAAATCTCTACGAGATGTTAGACTATCAACATGGATTTTTGCTGGCCCGTTTCCCCTTTCATACTGGGCTATCTGCCAAGCAATGTTTGGGCATAAAGCAATTTTTTCGTGCCTAGGGCCAGTATGGTTAAATCCCCTAGTTATTACAACTTCAGTCCCATAACTTTCATGATATTGAACACCCAATAAATCTGTGGCTACTTTTGAGACTCCATATGGGCTTAATGGCCTCAAGGGATTTGTTTCTTTAATTGGGGTTTCTCCTTGTCTTACTTCTCCATATTCTTCACTAGATCCAGCTATTTGAACTTTTACTCCCTCTAATTTCCTAGCAGCTTCTAATATGTTTATAGTTCCATTTACATTAACATTCATTGTATGGCAAGGTGCTCTCCAACTTTGTGGTACAAAAGACATTCCAGCCAAATGAAATATATATTCTGGTTGAGCTTCCATCACTGCTATTTCTACACTTCTTGCATCTGTTATATCAGCGGAATGTAATTGTATATTATTTAATAAATGCTCTATATTGTCTAATTTAGTTCTATACCTTGTAATTCCATGCACATCATATCCTTTTTTAACTAATAAATCGGCTAAATGACTACCAGCATGCCCCGCAATTCCAGTAATTAATACTTTCTTAACCATTTCTAAAAAAAAGAATAAGAAAAAGTATATAAACTTTACCCATAAACCAACAATATGGCAAGAAAAATATGCTTTTTTACTACATGTTTTGCACCCCATAAACAAATGAGGGTTTTTTATGCTGAAAAATATTTACTGAAAGATGTTGAAATATTTCTTTTTACTCCTAAAGAATACAATAAATATGAACTCAGTAGAACTACTATAATTGAAGGGAGTAAGAATAAATTTAAATTTCTTAATCAATTGAGGAAACTTTGCGTAAAAGAAAAATTTGATATTTTATTTAATTTAGGTACCCCCCAAGAAAGCTTTGCAATGGTATTTGCAACTATTTTTACTAAAACTAAATTTATAATCAATATAGTAAGCAATCCTTGGTCTACTCCGTTAGTACAGAAAAATTTTAAGAAGAAACTTATTAGCTTTATTCAAAATTTGTTTTTACCAATAACTTTTATTTTTGCTAAACAAATTGTTATTGGAGCTGAAGATATCTGTTTTAAAACTAAAAAGAAACTTTTTTTAGTTAAGAGTAAAATAAAACATATGCATTTAATTATGGATGAGAAAGTGTTTTCTAAAAAAGAGAAACTTGTAATGAGAAAAAAACTGAACTTACCCTTAAAGAAAGATATTTTATTGTTTGTGGGAAGGAATGAATATCTTAAGGGAATAGATATACTATATTCTTTAATTGAAGGGAATCCATCAAAATTGTTTGTTCTAATTGGTGTTAATGAAACAAAAATAAAAGATTCAACAAATGCTATTTTTTTAGATTCTATGGGGGTAAAAAAACTAGCTGAATATTATAATGCCGCAGATCTTTTTGTATTTCCTAGTAGGTTAGAGGGATATGGTTTGGTATCAAGAGAATCTATGTTATGCGAAACTCCTACTTTACATTCGGATATAGAATCATTACGAACTATAAAGGTAGCATTAAAAGCAAAACCAAATGTTAAAGACTTTCAAGAGCAAATTGATTTATTTTTTTCTATGTCTAAGAAACAAAGAGAGAACTTAGGAAAAAAAAGTAGAGAATCAATAATCAAAGAAAATTCATTTGATGCGTTAAAGAATAAAAAAAGAAAATTATTTTTAGATGATTAAATTTAATGTCTGTTTATCCAAGTGTATATGCTGTTTGTTCTCCATCCTCTTTTGTATGGGAAAATAATTACATCTACTATATCTATTAATTGATGGAAAGAAAGTCCAATTAAGATGAAAAAAAAGAAATTATGAAATATAGCTAACCCAAAAATTAAGGTGTAAAATTCAATTGTGTGGAAAATATGTAATCTGTCCCTTCCAAATGGCTTTGTTTCACATTGATAGGCTTTTTTTAAATTAAAATTTCTTTTCTTTAAGATATAATATAGATAATGGTCTATATCTATAAAAAATCCACTAAAAAAGACAGCTATAGTCCACCATTGTATGAATTGGAATAGAAATATACAAAAAATTAAAGTAAATATAAAATGATATTTTAATAACATGTTTTTGAGATAAACAATTATTTTTTAAGGTTTATGTATTTTAGAAACTGTTAAAAATGTATAGAAGTTAAGTTTCCTTATTGCTGGAGTCGCCTAACCTGGTATGGCGGCAGTCTCGAAAACTGCTTTCCTTTTGGAAGTCCAGGTTCAAATCCTGGCTCCAGCGTTTACGGCGCTGTCCTAAATCATTCTAAACGCGCCAAATAAATTGTGGCAGAGCATTCTGCCATACAAATCTGCTTTGATTGTTTTAGCAGATTTGGAGCTAACACTAGATCCATATTTTTGTTTCAAACAAAACATTCCTGT
>JAHJUI010000014.1 GCA_018829185.1 Nanobdellota archaeon
AGTTACAATTAGAAATAGGTATAAAGAACTATTAAAAGAACTTAAATTAGATACAGAAGTTAAGAAGAAAAATATTAAGGTGGAATGAAAATGAAATACTTAGTTGATGAAGGTCATGAAACTTTTGATGATGAGACTGATGTAATATCTGGTGGTTATATGCTTCCAGATGGTACTAAATGTTATGTAAATGAAGATGAAGTAAATTCAGTGGAAGGGACAGAAGATATAGAAGTTCCTTTGGTTGAGCCTACAGCGCATGATAAAAAGGTTGCACGTAATTTGATTAAAGGCTGTACTCTTTTGGCGAGATGCGGAACTCCTACTGAAAATAAGGGTATAGCAGATAGAACTATTCTTGGTTTAATGTTAGAGGATGATGAAGAATCTGGAGATAATCTTCTTGATTATGAATTTGGTTTTTTTGAACTTAATGGAGGAGAATAAAAATGGTAATAGATTACTCAAAATTAGATCCAGAAACAGGATGTTTAGAAGAACAAGAATTTGAAAAAGTTTTAAGTTATTTAAGAACAGATGAAGGCAAAGAGAATATGGCTGATGTTTTAAGAAGAATCCCTAAGGGAGATAGAGATGCTATATTGAATGATATTGTAGAAGGCAGCAGGATTGTTTTTTAGAAACATTTATAAATCTCTTTCTTTATTTTTAAATTATCGAAAATAAGAGGTTGATATTCATGCCTAGCTCAGAAACAATAATAAAGGAATTAGCTAAAAACAATATTTCTCTGCAAAAAGTAACTATTAAACTTGTTGAAAATACAGATAAATTAAATAAAAGAATTGATAAATTGCTTGGAATCTTTGAAGAAGCATCTAAACATGTTGGGGATGTTGATACTGATAAAGTTAGACAACTAACTATGAAATTAGATAATTTACTTGATCAAAATAGAGATTTAGCTAAAGGTTTACTTTTATTAGAAAAGTATGTTAGGGACAAAGAGTTTAGTACCCCTTTATAATGGACGAAATCAAATTCTTAGTTGATGAAACTCTTGAAGGAAGAGAGAAATTATTGAAAGATATAAATGAATTACTGGAATATAAACCAGTAGATCAACATGCGAGATTTTTAAGAGATTTTACTCATTGTTTGATTAAAGCTTCTGGTTTTAAACCTAGTACAGATTATAAACAAGTGCAACCTTTTGTTGGAAATACAAATGTTCATGTTATTCAGAAATCTAGACCCTTAAAACCGTTGAGTTTTAAATTGCCCAAAGTTAGATTGATTCCAAGAGGTTCTAAAAAAGTACAAACTATGCGAACAGTTTCTAAGAAAAAAAGAGCACCATTAAATGTCCCTAAACCAATTCAATCTGGAATGCTTGATGATAAATTAGAAGTAAAGAATGGAAGTTATTATTATAATGTTAAGGAAAAAGTTAAACAAAATGAGTTTAAAGAAATGACAGCTTTGGTGCAAGATAATGATGTTAAAGCTATTTATTTTGAAGGAATGGGAAAACCAGTTTTAATTGATTATAAAGAAAAGGAAAAAGTTTATACTAAGGTTTTTTTGAAAGATTTGAAGAAAGTAAATAAAACAATAATGATTATTGCAAAAAAAGCTAAAGTTAAGATTAGTAAAAAAGATTCTTTCTTTGATGTTGTTTATAAAAATATGAGGATACAAGGAAATTTAGGTACAAAGTTTGCTAGTCCTAAATTAGTTATGAAAAAACTTTAACTTGGTCTGTTCTTTGGTAAGGATAAATTTTTGGATCTTTTGTTTTTAATTTGTATCCTGCTTTTACCATGCTGATACCTGTTGTTGCTATCATGGCACCGTTATCTACTAAATATTGATTTTCTGGAACAAAACATTTTGCATTTCTTTCTTTACACATTATTTTTGATTTTTCTTTTAGAATAGTGTTGCAAGCTACTCCTCCGCCAAGTAATAATTCTTTTTTGTTACAATGTGCCATTGCTCTTTCTGAAACTTCTAGAAGCATTGCAAAAGTGGTTTCTTGTAATGAATAGCATAAATCTTCTATTTTGTATTTTTTTGAATCATATTTTTGTTTTAAATTTGTTAACATTCCTGTGAAAGATACATCCATTCCTTTTACAACATAAGGTAATGGGATGAATTCTTTTCCTTTTTCTGCTAGTTTTGATATTTTTGGTCCGCCAGGAAATCCTAAACCAATGTATCTTGCAAATGAATCTATGAAGTTTCCAACACCTTGATCTAAAGTTTCTCCAAAAATTCTGTATTTTTGTGCTTCAAATGCAATTACTTGAGTGTTAGCTCCTGAAGCGTAAAGTAAAACAGGATCTTTTGCTTTTGTTAAGAATTTTCCAACTTCTAAATGAGCAACACAGTGATTAACTTCTACAAATGGAAGTTTTAGTTCCTTTACAATATTTTGAGATACTTTTAAACAAGGTCCTAATCCTGGTGCTGCTGAATATGAGATAAAATCAATGTCTTTTAAAGAAACTTTTGCATTTTTTAATGCTTTATTTATTACTTCTTTGTATATTTTTTCATGGTGTTTTGCAGCTTCTATTGGGATTATACCCCCAGATTGGGTAGTGTAACTATTCTTTTCATTAGATAAAATCTTTTTAGAATTAGCTACAGCTGCTCCGAAAGTATCTCTGCATATTTTTTATTGTGCAGTACTTTCGATGCCAAGACACGTTATTCTATTTTCCATTTTGATTTTGTTTCTCCTTTTGTTTATTCCTCCCTGTCTAATTATAATATTATGATTATTTAATACTTTTTGCATTATTTTTGTTGAAGAGAATCCTTCCTTTAAATAATTATCTACTTCTTTTCCTAAATAAGCTGGCCAGTGATGATGAAGGCGCTTCGCTTTCATAATTTTTTCCATGAGTTGATACCTATAAGATTTAACATGTGGACTAAATAGGGGCAATTCAATTGCTTTTTCTAATCTAAATTTAATTTGTCCTAAACTTCCTTTGTGCAAATAACTTTCTTCCCCATTTATGTTTATAGTTTTTAATAATTCTTTAATGAATTTAGTATTTGGGCCAGTAATTATCCCTGCCCTGTGTGTTGTGATATCAATGTAACCATCAGAATCGGCTAAACCTTGCAAAAAGTAGATTTTAAATTCTTTTGGTGCTTTAATTAACCAGTTAGCTTTAATTGGATCATAAGTTGTTTTTTCTTTATTTTTTAATCCCAAACACACCTTGAATATCCATTGAATAAGTAAAGAAGATTGAGAGTGCCAAGCATAGAAATCATGTGTATTCCTTTTTCCTTTAGGGCAATTTTTACCTTGATTCATTCTAAGCCCTATATTATTAGCACATAATTTAGTGAATTCTCCAAGCATTTTGTTTGTTTTGAATCTAGTTGAGAGTCTTAGTTGAATTCTTCTTGTGGTTCTATTTTTTCTTTTTATTTCCTTTTTAGAAGTATCTCCAACAAACATTCCCAATAAGTATGCGAAAAGAAGAGGTTTCATTTTTTCTATTGATTTAAAATTTATGTTAAATTTATTGAAATCTTTTAAATTATTTATGGATTTAAGTTGTTTTATTACTTTAATTAAATCTCGATAACTATTTATCTTCTCCGGAACTTTTATCCACGGTTCTTTTAGTATTCCACCCCTTGTAGAATTTATTGCCAACCACTTATAATCTTTTTGTGGTTTTCTAAGATTTTTGGAATATTGTGAATAATGAACTAAGTATGGCACACTTTTCAATCGGATCCATTTCTCGATTGTTCCTTTTGGGGTTTTTGTTTTATTTGATATTTCTTTCTCTAAAAATCCCTTTTTCTTTAAATAATCAACTTCTAAAAATTTTTTGAATCTTTCCTTTTCTTTATCGGAAAAATTTATGCTCCAAAAATAATTTATAAATTCTAGATCGTTATTCATATTTTATTGATGAGGTTTATTCTTTATAAATTCTTTTGTCGTACTTGTCATTGTTGTCACAGTGTAGAAAAGTTAGTTTTTTAAGTTTTTTGTTATTGTTATATTATGAGAAAATGATGAATTTGAAAGGAATAAAAAAAGGACTTGTAACAATTTTATTGACTTGTTTTGCTACACCTGCTTTTTCTATATCAGAGCCTGATTCTACCTCTCAGCTAAAGAATACTTCTTTTGGAAAATATTATAATGATATATGTATTATTGATTCTGAAGGCAAAGGAGAGCCTGTTAGGATTGGATGGAGCTCTAACCCTGGATGGTCTCCTGATGGGAAGAATATAGTTTATCAAGTAGAATACCGTTATTAGCCTATTCCGAAGTTTTATATATTTTTTGATACTCTTTAAATCATGCATTTTGGGGCAAAAAGTAGGATTGCTATTTTTTTGTTAGTTATTTTACTGTTTTCTTTTTTTGTTTATGCAAAAGGAATTTCTAATCTTGATTATATTGAACAGGAAGGGCCAAAGGAAATTGAGGATATAGAAGTTGTTGTAGAAGAGATTTCTCCTATTGATTTATGGATAGAAAAAATTTATTTTGAAGATGAATTAATTGCTAAGGAAGAATTGGATTTAATTGTTGAAATTGGTTCTAATTATCTTGAAGAAGTTGAAGTTGAAGTTAAAATTGAGATAAAAGAGATTAGAGAAGGAGAAAATGATTTTGAAAAGGATAAATTTATGTTTGAATATAAAAAAGAAATTAAGTTTGCCAAAAAAGAAAAATTAATTTTTGGCCCGATAATATTTGATAAACCAGGGGAATATGATATTATTGCAACTATTGAATCTTCTGTAAAAGAAAAAGATAAGAAGAATAATGAAATTAGTGGTTTGTTTTTCTTTCCATTTTTAAGTTGTGAAGATGGAACTTACCATGATGAATGTAATAAAGATTTATTGTTTTGTGATAATGGAGAGTTAGTGGCTAATTGTGGTAAATGTGGTTGTGAAGAAGGTTTAGTTTGTGTTTCTGATGAATGTGTGGAAAGAGAATATGATGAAGGGATGTTAGGAACTAAAACTTTTTTTTATGTTGGAAGAAAATTAGTTGCTCAGGAAAAAGATGATGAATTTAGTTATTATCATCATGATAATTTAGGAAGTGTTAGAAAAATTACTGATGAAAATGGAAGTGTTGTTTCTTCTTTTGAATATTTTCCTTTTGGTGAAAAATACAGTCAAGAAGGAGAAAGTGATTTTGAGTATACAGGACAAAAATTTGATTCAACTGGTTTGAATTATTATGGTGCTAGATATTATGATAGTTCTTTGGGTAGGTTTATTACATCTGATCCAGGACATGATGGAGTTAATTGGTATGCTTATGTTGGAAATAATCCTGTAACTAGGGTTGATCCAAATGGATTAGAAGATTATGATGTTAAATTAAAATATAAAGCATTGGGTTTTTCTTCTCCTAGGGAAGAGGGAATTAGTTATACTTATAGTGAAGGAATTGGTATAAAATATGATTCAGTAAAAGGAGAATATTTAGATAATGCAAATGATGCTGGATGGAAATCTAGTTATATACAAACCTTACCAGATGGATTTTTTACAGGTGTTGGAGCTTGTATAGGAATTGGTTTAGGAACATTCAAAAGTCACATAGATACTTTAGAAAGAGAGATTATGGAAAATGCTAATAACGAATTTAATGTGGGTAGTTCTTCTAGTGGTGGAAATATAATTGCCACTGGTTTAAGTCCAGAAGCTAAATCTAAAATAGATTTGTGGTATGCTGTGAGTGGTGTTCCTTTAATGGAAGATTGGCAGAAAGTTTATATGCATTATACTTTATTTGTTATTGTACGTGTTCCTGATTTCATAAATGGATTAGAAGATTTTCCAGTTCCTGATCCTGTTACTTGGGTGACAGGTATTTTATTTCCCCATAGGATTCATGGTTTTAGTATGGTTCATTGTGATCTAAATGGTGCTGAACTTATTCGTGAAACTAGGCAATTAACTGCAGATAAGTTAGCAGGAAATAATCCTGATCCCTTTGCATGGAGCGGGGTTGTTCTTCCTGGAGGAAGGATGGATAGAGAACTCAATCCACATGCGTACAGTTGGCCAGATTTAGAAGATCAAAGAAGTGAAAGAACCGTTAGTGCAGAACTTATGTATTTAAATTAATGAGTATAAGAATCAGCTATTTTATCTATTTCATCTGCTCTTTTTTTAAGCTCTGGATTTCCCGAATTCCTATAAAATTTACTAGCAAGATCTTTTGCTAATTTAAATTGTGATTTTGCTTGATCATTCATTCCCATTTCTAAATAAGCTATTCCTAAATCTAACCTATATTCTGGGAGATTTGGTTCTTTTTCCACACAATCTGAATAAGACTCAATTGCAGAAGAAAAATCTCCCCTGTACATTTCTCTATCCCCTGTATAATTTTGGCTAGCTGTTAAAGCTAATTGTGAACTTCTTTTAAAATCTAAATAAGGTCTATATTCATTAAAAAACAATCTTCCTTGATCTACACCTTCTTCTTGGAAAGGCATTCTTATTCCTATTTCACCTGGCTGATTTGCATAACTTGGACAAGTACAACCTAAACATGAAGCGGCTATTGCTGCAGCTGTTAAAAGTGCTAATGATGTTTTTGCTATTCTTGAGTTTTTTATTGACATTTTTACAAAAATTGAATATCAGTAAAGCTTAAAAATCTTTGCTTATTAGCTAAAATACTATGAAACCATCTAGAATTGGGGCGATTGTTGCAGGAACATTGTTAAGTGTTGCTACCTTAACTGGTTGTACTAATTCTCCTGATCCACAACTTTGGGAAACTGCTCCTGTTATTTATGTTTCTAATCCTTTTGTTGAAAAAGAGTGTGAGAAATTTTATGAGGAGGGGATTTACAAGGCACAGATTGGGGACCATAAGGGAGCACTTGATAGTTTTTCAACTGTTCAAGGATACAATGATTTTTATCAAATGGATGTTTCTTTTGAACAAGAAATAGATCTTAGATGTAGAGTTGCTATTTCTAATTATGAGGTTGGACATGAAGGGCTTGCTGAGTTCGTTTTATTAAATGCAGTTCAACATTTAGAAAAATCTTTACAAGAAGGGTTAGATCCTTATGAAGCAAAAAAAGCTAAATTAAAAATTGCTGGAGTTTATGATTGGATGGGAGAACATATAGAAGCTAGAATACACTTTTTAGAAGCATGGGATTATACCGTGGATAGCCAACAATTAACAGAAGATATTCAAAAAGCTAAAGAGAAACTTGGAAAGTATAAGGGAAGAAGTCCTTCTGAGTGGAGGCAGCAAAGAAGATGAGAGGAATCGCTAGAGCTGGTTTGATAACATTGCTTGCATTGGGTGTAACTTTTGGTGGTTATGCTTCTGCAGAAATTCCTGTTAGTGAATCTATTGAAGTTCACGATGAATGTGATTGTCTTGCTATGGATGGGGCAGTTTTTCAATTAATAGGATTTAAATGGGAAGATTTAACTGATTTACAAACCTCCTTGGATTACTTTGAATCTGCTCGAGATTGTTTTGAGGTTTCTGGAAAAGCTACTAATTGGAATTTTGATTATTGGAGCAACCTTGTTGAAGGAGATATTCATTTCTTAGAAGAAGATTATGACGAAGCATTAGTAGATTATCTTGATGCTTTAGATCAGGAAATGAATATGACTATTCTTGAAAAATTAAGAAATACTCAATCAATGAGATCTAAGGTTCAACCTGAAAGAGAAGTACTAACTTTTGAACCAATTAGAGGAATGTATAAACCAGTTCATGAAATTCCTATTGAAGAAACTTCTTTGGGAAGAATTAAAGCTGTTTATCGTTAAAATGGATTTAGGATATAATTCAAGATATAATAGAAGTTGTTCATCTTCTTTTAGTTGTGATTATGTTGGTTTTAGTGGGGAACCTGCAAAATATTTTTCTTTTATGAATGAATGTTATGAAAATCTTCCTGGTCCAGATTTGGAAGCTTTAAGAGTTTATGAAGAAGGTGGAGATAGAGCTTACAAAAGCTTAGGAACTAGTTAATATTTCTATAATATCCATATTTTTTAATTTGTGTTCTTTTCCAATTGCTAATTTTGTTCTAACATTAATTGCTTTTGCAAATTTATTTCCAAAATCAGTATGAAGCCTGAAAGCAAAGTCTAGTGCAGTTGCTCCATTTGGCATTAAAAAACAATCAGGAATTACATTTCCTTTTGAATCTTCTAATTTTTTTACTCCACCAGGGAATAAACAGATTTGATCTAATATTTCAAATACTACTTTGTTTAAAATTGCTTGAACACCTGTACTTTCAAATTTTTTAAGAACATTTTCTTGTATAAATTCTAAACCAGATTTTTGTTTTTCATTTATTTCTTTTTTTATTTCAAATTTATTTTCTCCTGGAAGATAATCTATTAATTCATGAACATGTGCTTCTTTTAATGCAAGTTCTGATTCTGCAGAACAAGGGATGATTGTTAAGTTTGGAAATTCTTCTTTTAATCTTTTGTAGTTTTTTTCTGCACCGGGAACATCTATTTTGTTTGCTGCAATTATCATTGGTTTTGTTATTCTTCTTAGTTCTGATGCTAATTCTAGTAAATCTTTTTCCGACCAGCTTGTTGGATCTTTACTTAAATTTGCTACTAATGGTTTAACTATTTCTTCAGTTACTTTTAAACCAGATAGTTGTTTTGCTAAAGATTTACTTATATCTTTGTGTTCTTGATGTACTCCTCTAGCAAATTTTTCCCAACCTTTTTTTAAAATGTCTAAATACCACATATCTAATTCTAATTCTAAGAAACGAATATCTTCACTTGGATTATAGCTTAATGACTGAACTGATTCTCCTTTTTCATTTGTTGAACCAGAAATATCAACAACATGTATTAATGCATCTGCTTGGTTTAAATCATTTAGAAATTGTGAACCCATTCCTTGTCCCTTGTGGGCTCCAGGAACTAAACCAGCTACGTCAATTAAATCTATTGGAACAAAACGAAAATCTTCTTGAACATAACCCATTCTAGGGTTTGAATGTTTTCCAAAGTCTACTGCGGGATCATTTATTTTTACAAAACCTACTGCATGATTTGGTTTTATTGTTGTGAATGGATAATTAGCTATTTCTACATCTGCAAGTGTTGCAGCCTTGAAAAAAGTACTTTTTCCACACGATGGTTTTCCTACTACACCAATTAACATGAATTTAAAAAAATATGGTGGATTAAAAAGGTTTTGTTTAAAGGAAAAAGTTTAAATATCGGGTTTTTTTCTTATTTTAATGTTGGGCCCATAGCTTAGCCTGGCTATAGCACTGGTCTTATATGACCCACAGGTTGTGGCTAAGACAGCCAGAGAATATATTTATTCGGCTAAAGGTCGCCGGTTCAAATCCGGTTGGGCCCACCTTATAGTTAAATTTAAAAAGGCCTGGAGTTCTCAAAATCTTATGCCCCGTTGGTGTAGCCCGGTCAAGCATTAAGCCCTTTCGAGGCTTAGACCCGAGTTCGAATCTCGGACGGGGCATTTATTATGAAAAAAATTAGATTTTGTCCAAAGTGTGGAAGTAAGGATGTAGATACAATTTATTCTGTTTTGTCTTATATGGTTGGTTTTGAAAGAATGGTTTGTAATAAATGTGGTTATCAAGGAATGTTTTTTCCTGAATGTTATGAAGAAGAATATAGAAAGATAAAAGCAAAATTTAAATAGTTCTTTTTTTAAAATTTTATTATGGCAAATATGGTTATAGATAAAATAGCTGCTTTAGTAACAGCTGCTTTTGGTTTAGTTGCAGCACTTGCATGGAATACAGCAATACAACAGGTTTTTAAGAATTTTTTTGGTGAAAATAGTTCTGTTGCAGCAATGTTGACTTATGCAATCATTGTAACTATCATAGCAGTGCTTGCAACAATTTGGATTGGAAAGGTAGCTCAAAAATCTGAAAAATGAACAATAAGATTATTTATTGTACATTGAATATGTTTGTAATAGCTTTAGTTGGATTTATTTTTTATTTTTTTGCTCCACCTTTCTATAGATATGTTGGTTTTGTAATAGCTTTAGTTGGTTATATTATTTTACATAGGAAATTTTCTCAGTTTGAATTTTGGAAAAGTTATCTTTACAGTTTGATCATTTATTTGGTTTTCTTTTTATTATTTTTTTATGTTAATAGGATTTTGTAATAGAAACATTTATAAAAACAGAATTTTCTTCCAAATCCACAAATGAAGAGAAGCTCTAGACGTTGGAAGAAAAAAAGACAGATGAGATGGAAGTGGCAACGTAAGAGAATGAATAAAGAAAAAAGGAAGAGAAGAGCTGCTAAGTAATTCTAATTTGTAACTACTTATAAAAAGTAACAAAACAAAAGGTTTATATACTAGTTTTTTCATAATTATTCTAGAGAAAATGACACAGAAACCAGAAAAATTTAAGGATTTAGAAAAATTAGTAGGTTCAACTTTTTGTGCAACTGCTTTATCAGCTGGTTCATTAGTTTCTTATGTTAATGAGCGTCCTTATCTGGCGGGGGTCATAGGTGTTTTAGCAATTTTGGAAGTTGTTGAAGCAATTAAATGTTATTATAAAACTAAAAATAAATTATAAAACGTGTGGCAATTCAACATTTGTTTTGCTAAATTCTAACGAAACATTTATAAATAACCTGTTTCCACAAAACAGTACTTCATGAAGAAGATAGAATATTTATCTTCTAAGAATGTTTTCTTTTTTTTAGAGAAAACTATAGAACACTTTTTAACGAGAGTGTTCAATATGTGATTGCTTAATTGAACAATTAAGTATGATGTATGAACGAGGCAAAAATGTAGTGGAGTTAAAATTTTTTGCTAATAACTTTAGCGGTCAAAATAAATCCCGTTGATCCTGCGGGAGATTGCTGCTATAGGAATTCGATTTAGACATGCAAGTCAGGGGTTCTTCGGAACACCGGCGAAAGGCTCAGCAACACGTCGATAATCTGCCCTTAGGTTCAGGATAAGGACGGGAAACTGTCTCTAAGACTGAATATGGAATTTGTGCTGGAAGGCTATTTTCCTGAAACGTAAGGCCTAAGGATGAGTCGGCGGCTGATTAGTTTGTTGGTGAGGTAATGGCTCACCAAGACTGAGATCAGTAGGGGAGATGAGAGTCTAAGCCTCGAGAAGAGAACTGAGATACTGTCTCTAGCCCTAAGGGGTGCAGCAGTTACGAAAACTTTACAATGCACGAAAGTGTGATAAGGGAATTCCTAGTGCTCATACTTTGTATGGGCTTTTGTTAAGTGTAAAAAGCTTAGCGAATAAGTGATGGGTAAGACCGGTGCCAGCCGCCGCGGTAACACCGGCGTCACGAGTGGCAATCATGATTATTGGGCCTAAAGCGTCCGTAGCCGGTTTGATAAATTTCTTGTGAAATTGTTTGGCTCAACCAAACAGCGTGCAAGAAAGACTGTCAGACTTGAAACCGGGAGGAGCTAGAGGTATTCCAGGGGGAGCGGTAGAATGCTATAATCCCTGGAGGACCACCTATGGCGAAGGCTTCTAGCTAGAACGGATTTGACGGTGAGGGACGAAAGCCAGGGGAGCGATCCGGATTAGATACCCGAGTAGTCCTGGCTGTAAACGCTGCGAGCTAGGTGGTGCATGTTCTTAGTGGACATGCGGCGCCTGAGTGAAGACGTTAAGCTCGCCGCCTGGGAAGTATGGCCGCAAGACTGAAACTTAAAGGAATTGGCGGGGGCTCACTACAAGGAGTGCGGCGTGCGGTTTAATTGGATTATACGCCGGAAATCTCACCAGGAGCGACGGCAGGATGAAGGTCAGATTGAAGGTTTTACCTGACAAGCCGAGAGGTGGTGCATGGCCGTCGTCAGTTCGTGCCGTAAGGTGTCATGTTAAGTCATGCAACGAACAAGACCCATGCTTACATTTGCTAACATACTCTGTGAATGAGCACAATGTAGGGACTGCCTTCGAAAGGAGGAGGAAGGTTTGGGCAACGATAGGTCAGTATGCCCCGAATCTCCTGGGCTACACACGCGCAACAATGGTAAGGACAATGGGCTGCAACTCTGAAAAGAGAAGCTAATCCTCGAAACCTTATCTTAGTCTAGATTGAGGGCTGTAACTCGCCCTCATGACAATGGAATTCCTAGTAATCGGACTTCAATACGGTCCGGTGAACACGTCCCTGAGCCTTGCACACACTGCCCGTCATCCCAGCCGAGCAGGGTTTAGGTGAGGAGTAGTTTTTTGATTATTTCGAACCTGAATTCAGTGAGGAGGGGCAAGTCGTCACAAGGTAGCCGTAGGGGAACCTGCGGCTGGATCACCTCCTTATTATTTTTATAATAATAAATGACTTCGCTACAATTGCTAGATCGTTCATACAAATTAAACGGGCCCGTGGCTCAACGGTAGAGCATCGCCTTTGCAAGGCGGGGGTTTCGGGTTCGAAATTTTGGACCTTCGGTCTGAAACGAAAGTCCCGACGGGTCCACCTTGAAACAAATGCAATTCCGGAACGAAAGTTTGGAATGAAGAGTTTCAGTCAGCTTCGGCTGTTTAGAATATCATATTCATGAATCTATGCAAAAGCAAGTATACCTAAGGCTTAAACTATTAGAGGAAAGACTTGGCTTGAATGTTGAAGAAGGCCGTGGCCAGCTGCGATATGTCTGGGGTAGGCGCATGCAGCCTGTGATCCCAGAATTGCCGAATAGGACTTCCATTCTTTTATAAGAAGATCAGTAATGATCGATAACGCGGGGGATTGAAGCGTCTTAGTACCCGCAGGAAAAGAAATCAATTGAGATGCCGCTAGTAACAGCGAGCGAACGTGGCATAAGGCAAACCGAATCCTTTGTAGCAATACAAAGGACATGTGGTGTTATAGGACTTTCTTTTAATCCTTTTTGATGAGTTGAAGTGTTCTGGAAAGAACTACTATAGAGGGTGATAGTCCCGTAAACGAAATCTTTGAGGATGTGAAAGTATCCTGAGTAGGGCTCATTGGATATTGAGTCTGAATTTAGGAGGCATCAACTTCTAACCTTAAATACTATTCAAGACCGATAGCGTACTAGTACCGCGAGGGAAAGTTGAAAAGAACCCTTAATAGGGAGTGAAAAGAATCTGAAATCTAATAGTGATAGTGTGATGCTGCTCTTCGGAGTTGCATCGTACGTTTCGAATAACGGACCAGGGAGTGTACTTGAGTGGCAAGACTAACTTTTTAAAAAAGGAAGTCGGAGCGAAAGCGAAAACCCGCAGGCAACGAGGGGTGTGGTGTTAATGCGCCATTAGTCACTTGGGTACGACCCGAAACCGGACGAACTAGTCCTGAGCAAGGTGAAGCAGGGATAAAACCTTGTGGAGGCCTGCAGAGGTGCTGTGGACAAGCGTTCTTCTGACTTGGGACTAGGGGTGAAAAGCCAATCGAGTCCGGTGATAGCTGGTTCCTGCCGAAATATGTCGTAGCATAGTCTCAACTGAGATTACTAAGATGGTAGAGCTACGGACTGGGAGTTTTGGGGAGTAAAATCCTCGGCTTCCTATCCAACTCCAAATGTTTTAGAATCGTAGACGTTGGGAAACAGCGGCACGCGGTAAACGTGTGTCGCTAAAGGGGAACAACCCAGCCTGAAGTTAAGGTCCCAAAATACTAATTAAGTGTGAAAGGGTGAATGGTGTATAACATCAGAGACAGCGGGGAGGTAGGCTCAGAAGCAGCCATCCTTTAAAGAAAGCGTAATAGCTCACCTGTCAAGATCTTGTGCCCAGAAAATGGACGGGGCTAAATTAGTTACCGATACTTCAGACATCCGCAAGGATTGTGGTAGGCAGGCGTCCTGCTTGAGCAAAACTTTTCTCGTAAGAGGAAAGGAATCGAGTAGGAATGAAAATCCTGGTGGTAGTAGGACCAGTATACAGTGAGAATCTGTATTACCGAAAGGGCAAGGGTTTCTTAGCAATACAGTTTAGCTAAGAGTAAGTTGATCCTAAGGCAATTCCTAACTGGACATTGTCGAAAGGGAAAACGGTTAACATTCCGTTACTATTTAAATACATATGGCAACATTAGTTTTATTCTTGACGGTTTGGGCTAGATTAACAACTCTCGTCGGAGTTGCTAACTAAAATAAGTCTGGGGAGTATCGTAACGATGAGATCCAGATTAAATTTAGGAATGGTCTGTCTTAAGACAGATTTAGTCAATGCCTAGATCCCGTGAAAAAAGAATAGATCGGATTTTAAATAATCATACCCAGAACCAGCACAGGTGCCCCAAGGTTAGTAGCCTAAGGTATGAGGGAGTAATCCAACTAAGGGAATTCGGCAAATTAGTCCCGTGACTTTGGTATAAGGGATCCCTGCGTTTGTATCCGTATGGATGCGAATACAGGGCGCAGTGACTAAGGAGGCCCGACTGTTTAACAAAAACGTAACTTTTCGCTAGCCTCAAAAGGTGTGTATGGAAAGTGACGTCTGCCCAGTGCCCGTACTTGAAACTCGGTTTCAACTGAGCTAAGAGCGGGTAAACGGCGGGAATAACTATAATTCTCTTAAGGTAAGCAATAGTTGCCTTAGTAAAATTTGGCTATATGCTGGAAAGTCTGAGTATTCCATGCTACTCGATTTACATTGTGACAAGTTCACGCAAAGAATTTATAAACAATGTAAGTCAGTAACAAGGTATGGATGCAGATAATCAGCAGGAAAGACTAGAGGCTCAATGGATTGTTGGATTTGTCGACGGTGAAGGAAGTTTTCTGATTTCAATAAATAAGAATGAGAAAATGACTTTGGGTTGGCAAGTTTTACCAGAATTCAGGGTAGTTCAACATCAAAATGATGAACAAATTTTATATAAAATCAAAGATTATTTTGGTTTTGGGAATGTTGTTGTGAATCATGGAGATAGAAAAGAGTTCAGAGTTAGAGGTTCTGAAAATATTAAAAAAATTATTTTGTTTTTTAAGAAAAATAATTTAAGAACTTCAAAAAATAAAAACTTTGAAATTTTTTGTAATGTTGTTGGACGGATGGAAGATGGACAACATTTAGACAAACAAGGTTTGTTAGAAATAGCAAGTTTGGCATCCAATATTAATAATAAAATAGATAGAGTTTCTAGAATCCTCAGAGACTATACGCCAAACACACATTAAGTGTGAAGATATAGTCCGATCCTTGCAGCGATGTAAGGAGATTAACAGAAATGTTAATCCGCCATCTTTGATGGTTAGTAACCATTTTGGTGAAAGTAACAGATATGAGCGTAATGCCTTGTCGTTTTATTGACGACGTGCATGAATGGCGTAACGAGGTCTCTACTGTCCCTAGTTGGAATCCCCCGAACACATTATCCTGGTGCAAAGACCAGGGACCTCCAGTGGGAAGCAAAGACCCCGTAGAACTTTACTACAGTTTGTTGTTGTGATGTGAGTTTTGTTGTGCAGTATAGGTGGGAGTTGTTATGTTTCAAGCGCTAGTTTGGAAATAGACATCAGTGAGATACCACCCTTCAGAGTTTACATTGCTCACCTTGGAAACAAGGGACATCAGTAAATGGGTAGTTTGCCTGGGGCGGGACCCTGCTGAAACGATATCAGCAGGGCCCAAAGGTTGACTCAACCGGGTCAGAAATCCGGTGTAGAGTGCAAGAGCAAAAGTCAGCCTGACTGTGTTTCGAACCATAAGAAACGCAGAGCAGAAATGCCGGTCTAGCGAACCCCTATGTCCTCTTTGATGGGGGCTAGGTATGACAGAAAAGCTATCTCGGGGATAACTGAGTGGTAGCGCCTAAGAGCTCAAATCGACGGCGCTGTTTGCTACTTCGATGTCGGCTCGTCGCAACCTGGGCGTGCAGAAGCGCCCAAGGGTGGGGGTGTTCACCCATTAAAGCGGCTCGTGAGCTGGGTTCAGAACGCTGTGAAGCAGTTTGTTCGATATCTAGTGGAGGTGTTCGGTGTCTGAGAGGAAGGATCTTTTAGTACGAGAGGAACGGAGGTTCGGGGCCTCTAGTCAACCGGTTATCTGATAAGGTAGGCCGGGCAGCCACGCCCCAAGGGATAAGAGCTGAAAGCATCTAAGCTCGAAACCCCCCTCGAAAAGAGACACTTCAAGTTCTTGTAGAAGACAAGGTTGATAGAAACGGCGTGTAAGCATTAAGGCAACGAGATGTTCAGCGTGCGTTCACTAATTACTTGACAACTTTAGGTATACTTGCGCATAGTTTTCATTTTTTTTCAAAATTATTGAGAACTAGTTAGTACTATTTTAAAAAATTATAATCCAAAACTATCAGAGAACTCTTTGATTTTTTTGTACTCTTTTATAAAATTAAAACCTTCTTGGTTTATTATAAACATTTTTTTACCTTTTTCATTTTCTTCAGCAACCATATTTTTTTCCATTAGTTCTGATAGATATTCCATCATTTTTTTATGGGAAAGATTTGATTTGTAAAGTAGATGTGTTGGTTTTATTTTTCCACCTTTATTTTGGATAGCTAGAAGGATGTCATTCACAATTTCTAATTTGTCTCTTCTTTTCATTTTTTTCCAATTAATAAATATGTTAAGAGTAATGATAAGAACCCAAGTAATTGGACAATTACTCCAGCTACGTAAAGAGTTGGATCAAGTAATACAAATATGAAAATTAATTGACTAATAAACATCAAAGCAAATGCTAATGCAACTAAGAAAGAATTTTTTGTTTGTTTTCTGTAGTGATTTGCATAGAAGGATAATGAAATGTATAGTAGCAAGAATGCAGCTATTAAATGGAAGATGAAATAAGTTTCTCTAGAGAACCAGGTTGAGATAAATATGAAAAATAATAATAATAATCTTGTTTTATTTGTTCTTATTTTTAAGCAGAGAGTTGTTAAAATTAATAATCCTGTTAACATAAAGAATCTGTGTAGGAATGAACCTAATGCGTAGATTGTTTGAACACTGTTTAAATTATATTGAATTATTGTTATACTTTGAAAAACTACTTGTTTAAATTGTGAACAAGATAACCATGTTGCGAGCATTTTAATTCCAAATGATGCAGCAATTAAATAAAAAGCCATTGCAAAATAGAAATACTTTCTTTCGCTTGTGAATTTAGATGCTCTATGGCTGAATAAACCAATTAATAGGGCTATAAGTAGGGATATGAATTCTATTATTAAATCGGCATTTAAGAACCATAAAGGTCCACAAACAAAATGTACCATTAAAACGGGTGAATGGATTGTGATTTATAAAGATTGTGGAAGGGATTTATGGATCTATAATCTTTACTTTCTTTTCATAATCAATTAATAAAGGGTTTCTTAAGTAATATTGAGGTGACATCATGAATCGAAAAATAAAAAACTATGTAGAATTTATTGGGGATGTATTAATGATAGATGAGACATTTGATGATTTACTTTTTAGAAAATTGAAGACTGCTAATAGATGGGATAAGGGGGTGATATAAATATCTGAACATAAAAAAGGATGGGGTAATGAAGTTTGGATTGCAAATAGTAAATTGTATTGCGGAAAGAAATTAATCATTAATAAAGGTAAAAAATGTAGCATACATTATCATAAAATTAAAGATGAGACTTTTTTTATCCAGGGTGGGAAGGTTAGGATGGAGATTTATCCAGAAGGTTATCCCCGGGAAGTTAAAAGAATAATTATGAATGCTGGAGATATATTACATATTCCTGTTGGGTTGGTTCATCAGTTTTTTGGAATAGGAAATAGTGAAATGTTTGAATTTTCTACTCAACATTTTGAGGAAGATAGTTATAGATATGTCTATGGAGATTGAAATGAAAAGCTTTTTAAAGCGCTATTTTTTAGTAATTTTGTAGGTAAGTGCCTGACTGTCGGGATTTATCCTGAGGAAAGTCCACCCACAAGAGAGAATCGGCTGCTTATGTTATGTAAGTCCTAGAAATGGGAGGCAACCGCTCAGAAACGACACGTCCTTACATTGTTTAAACATGTGGCTTGCGAAGGTTTTGGTGACAAAACTGAGTTAACCAGCTGAATAGGTGTAAGGGAACGATGAGACGGCGAGACCCTGTTTGTGCAAGTCCGTTGAGACGCTAAGTTGAATGTCAGGAATGCTTGTTCATTTAAGTGAAGGCTAACAAAAGGTGGCTTACACTTGCCTACCATTTTTTTCAAAAGTTTTATAAATTTTTCTAATATCCTAATTATATGTCAAGAATAATTAATAATCAAAAAAATCAGAGTTTAGGAAATCTTGAAGTTACTCGTGGGGATTTAGTGGCTTTTGATAATAGGGATTCTGACTTTTCACAACTTTTTATTATAGCTAGAGCAATAGCCTTAATTCCCGGTCATCATGATGGAGAAAATGCACTTAAATTGGGGTATTGGGCACATTCTGCTGGAGGCGACCGAGAAGAATGGACTCTTTATAGTAAAGGGAAGATTTTGGGATTATGGACTCCAAGAGGTAGTTATGAAAGACTAGAACCACACTATGAAATAATAGACCCAACAGATCTTAAGCAGGTTTATGATGTTGAGAGGGCCTTTTCCGGAACTTCTTTTTTAGATGGATTAAAAGAATTTTCAGGTTTTTATGGTTCTTGTATGGTAGAAGGATTAAAAGCTGCAAGAGAGCTTGAAGAAAGAAATCTTAGAGATGCTGGTTTTGGGTTAGTTGGATTGAGTCTGCTTGAATCTTAAAAGTAACATTTCAAAAGTTTTATAAAGAGTTAATTTCTCTTAAAATTAAAATGGCAGAAAAGATGCAAATGCCTTCGGGTATGGGTGGTTTAGTTCGTTACTTTGATGATTACAAAAGTAAGATAGAGTTTAAACCTATAATTGTTATTGTTATGATAATTGTTGCAATAATTCTTGAGATTATTTTGCATAGAATGGGAAATGGTTGGTTTGGTTTACAATGATGCCTGGTATGAATCCTAGACAAATGCAGAAGATGATGAAAAAGATGGGTATTTCTCAAACTGAGATACCTGCAACTGAAGTTATTATTAAAGGTGAAACAGATTATGTTATTAGAAATCCAAATGTTTTGAAAGTTAATATGCAAGGGCAAGAGACTTTGCAAATAACTGGAGATTTAGAAGAAATGGATTCTATTTCTGAAGAAGATGTTAAAACTGTTTCTGAGCAAGCTGAAGTTTCTTTGGAAGAAGCAAGAAAAGCTTTAGAAAAAAATCAGGGAGACTTGGCTTCTGCTATATTATTTTTAACTAAGAATAAATAGTTTTCTATTTTAGTTGCTATAGATTTTTCCCAGTCTTTTTTATAATCAGTTGTCATTATTTTAACTCCTTGATTCTTGCTGAAATCAAAAACATTTACTCCCCCAAAGTTGTTTAAATAACCGTAGTTTTTCCACCAGTTGTTTATTACCAAAAAATTTACTTTTTTATTTGTGTTAAATATGATGATTCCCTTTAATATGTCTGATAGTATATGTATTCTGGTGTTTCCTATGTTTTTTATATTTTTTAAGTTTATGGATGTTAATTCAGTTACGCAATCTGGGTTTATTTTCAACAATTTGATGTCATGTATTTGTCCTTGTGATATGCATAAAACAGGATATTTTTTGATTAAGTATTTAGCTAATTCAAATTCTTCTTTTGTTGGAAAAAATCGTTTAGTTAATTTAAAATTTTTATCATTTAAGCAAATGTAATTTATTTTACAAGATTCTTGAATGAAGAAAGTTAATTTCCCTGTTAACTTGTAAATATCATTGGATGCCTTTGAGATAAATGAATTTCTTGAATAATCTATTGTAGTAGGTTTTATTATAGCATAATTTTTTCTTTTATCTATGTAGATAGAGGTTATATTTTTTTCTTTAAAATAATCACACAAACCTCTAGAGTTTATCACTATCTTTGTTGAATTTTTAAATGTTTTAGAACTAATGGATTTGAACCAAAAATTAGTTTTTTCTAACTTAACTAAACCTTTTACATGCTTTATTATTTTGGCTAAATCTTTACAATTTGTGTATATTTTTATATCTATCTTTTTATTACATATTTTTAGTTTGCTTTGAGGAATGTGCAGTTTAATTGATCTGTCTGATTCATAAAAAGTTACTTTTTTTCCATCTTTTTTGATTAAAACAGAGCATGAATCTTTTGATAAGTTTAGTAATTCAAATCGGTAGTTTTTGTTTTTTAAAAATTTGAATGAAGTATTGTAAACACAAACCACCCTTTTTCTTACAATTCCTTTAAATTTAAATGGTCCAAACATGGAATATAATTGGTTAGAGCCTTTATAAGGTCTTCTCGCGTACTTGTCGTTGTTGTCACAGTGGTGATTTGGCAGAAGCTATTTTGAAGTTAAAACAATAAACTTTTAAAGTGATAATGTTATTTTTACTTTATGGATTTACTTCATACTGAAAAAAATCTTATTTTTAATGAAAAGGGTAATGAGATTAATTTTAAGGGGGTTTCTATAGCAGATCCTTTTTGGATTAAAAATGTTGATAAACTAAATCCCCTTGATGTTGTTAAAAAAGCAAAGACTCTTGGTTCTAATATAATTAGAGTGCCAATCCATCCAGGTTATTGGAGATATGAAAAAAATTATCTTAAAAAATACATTGATCCAGTAGTTAGTTTGTCTCAGAAGCTTAAACTATATTTGCTTCTTGATTGGCATCCGATAGGGAATCCTAAAACAAATGAAACAAGAAGAAATGATAAAATAGGAAAATACCTGGTTCATGATGTAAATTTAAATTTAGCCAAAAAAGCATTAAAAGAGATTTCTGGGAAGTATCAAAAAAGGTCTAATGTGATTTATGAAATTTTTAATGAGCCAGCACCAGGAGATAATCCCCCAGCATTCATGAAGATTAAACCTTTGTATTGGAAAGATTGGAAACCAATTGCTGAAGATTTAGTTGAAGTTGTTCGCAAAGAAAATCCTTTTTCTTTGATTGTTGTTGGTGGAACAAAATGGGCTTATGATTTAAGTAAAGTTAGACAGAACCCTGTAAATAAAGAAAATATAGTTTATGCAGTGCACCCATATCCAATACACAAAGACTGGGATAAAGCATTTGGGAGAACATCTAAAAAATACCCCGTTCTTGTTACAGAATTTGGTTTTAAAAAGAAAACAAGGGAAAAATTTATGAGGGGGACTAAAACTGGTTATGCCAAACCAATTTTTAAGTATCTTAAGAAACATAAAATTGGATGGATTGCTTGGTGTTTTAATCATAAATGGGGGCCCAGAATGCTAGACTCTTGGGAGCCTTTGAAGTATACTGAATGGGGCCAAATTGTTAAAGAAGAACTAAAAAACAAATAAACTTTTATATTTTGATATATTCTTCTTTTTAATGGAGAAATATGAAGAACTTCTGATTGAGATGGATAGAGCTTTTAAAACAGCAGACCATCTTGCTTATGTTACTTATCCAATTGTAAAAGAAATTAGATTGTTAATGAGTATTATTGAGAATTTAGATAGAGCATTAAAGGCTGGAATGAATGCAGTTTTAGAATATGATCGGTTGTATAAGAGGATTGGACCATTACAAGAGAGTTTTGAAATTAGATTGGATTTATTTAAATCAAAAATTATTATGAGGCATGCAATTAATAGAGAATATGCAGAGTTAATTGAAATGATGCATGAGTTAGTTACTTACAAACAAAAAAGTCCAATGGTTTTTCAGAGAAAGGACAAATATGTTATATCCAACCAAAAATATAAGCTTAAAACATTGACGATTGAGGACGTCAAAAAGTACGTTGAAAAAGCAAAACCTTTTATATTTAAGGTGCACAATATAATATCTAGGTAAACTATTATGTTTGAAGAGAATCGGGCTAAGGAAGAATTGAAGAGAGTTGATCATCTCGTTTACGTAACCTTAAAATATACTCGTACATGTGATGTTATTAAAAATACGATTGAGAGATTAATTAATGCATTTGAAGCTGCATTTGATCAAGGTTTAGAATATGCTCAGAAAAAGAAAAAAATAAAAATTATTCCAGATTCAAATAGGCTAAAGGGTGAAGTGCTCCAAAAAGTTTGTAAGAAGAGGGGAGTAAAAAAATATTTTGAGCTTTACCTTTTATTAAGAGATCTTTATGTTGCGGAGTTTGGAAGAAAAGAAGAGTATAGAAAACATGTTGCAATGGTTTGTACGCTGGATAGGGGAAAAATCATTGAAGTTGACATTCCTATTTTGATGGGGTATTTTGATCAAACAAAAGAATTTGTAAAAATAATTGAGGATTGGACAAAATGAGCGTAATTGTTGGAATATTATCTGGAAAGGGCGGAGCTGCAAAGACAACTACTGCCTTGAATTTGGCTGCTGCTTTTAATCATTTTGGTCGTGATGTTGTTTTAGTTGATGGTAATTTATCAACTCCAAATGTTGGTTTGCATTTGGGTGTTCCAATTGTTCCTATTAATTTACATCATGTTGTTAAAGGAATGAATCATATTACTGAAGCAATTTATATGCATCATTCTGGATTGAAATTTGTTCCCGCAGGAATTTCTATTAATGATTTAAGTAATACAGTTCCGGAGAATATGTCTAAAGTTTTACATGGTTTACATGGACTTGCTGATATAGTTGTTGTCGATGGTGCTCCTGGTTTAGGTCGTGAGGCATTAAGTATTATGGATTCTGTTGATGATCTTATTATTGTTACAAATCCTGAGCTGCCCGCTATAACTGATGCTTTGAAAACTATTAAATTTGCAGAGAATCGTGGCAAGCAGGTTAAAGGAGTTGTTATTGCAAAGTCTGGTAAGAATCATGATATTTCTTTAGCTAATATACAAGCGCTTTTAGAGAAACCAATTTTGGCTGTTATCCCAGAAGATTATGCTATTCGTGAAAGTTTGGTTCAGAAAGATGCTGTTATTCATACTCACCCAAAAAGTAAATCTGCTATTGCTTATAAGAAACTAGCTGCTGATTTGATTGGAATGAGTTATGATGTTGAGTATAAAGAAAGTTTTTGGAAGAAGTTTTTTAATAGATAGGAACCTTTAAATATCACCTATATTCTAGAGTATATAGATTAAAATGAAACGAGTTGATTTAGTTCATTGTTAGTGAAGATTTTTCTAGTTACTGCTTTTTCAAAAAACTTTATAAAGAACTAGATGGAGGTATTTTTATATGACGGCAGTGGTGTAGTGGTTAACATTCAAGCCTGTGGAGCTTGAGATCGCGAGTTCGATTCTCGCCTGCCGCCCTTCAAAATTTAAAATGGAAACTGTAAAAGGATTCAAGGATTGTTCAGGAGAAGAAGCAATAAAGAGACAGAGGATTAAAGAGATTTTAGTAAAGAATTTTGAACTTTATGGTTTTGAACCAGCTGAAACCCCAATTGTTGAATTTGAAGAGTTTGTAAAAGGAGAAAATGTTAATGATGAAGCAGTTTCTGAAATTTTTAAATTACAAGATAGAGGTAAAAGAAAATTAGCTTTGAGATATGAGTTTACATTTCAATTAAAGAGATTGGCTAGTAACAAAAAATTGCCTTATAAAATATATCAAATTGGTGCAGTATTTAGAGATGAACCTGTAAATGCAAATAGATTTAGACAATTTACTCAATGTGATGTGGATGTTATTGGTTCTTCATTGAAAGAAGATGCAGCAATACTTGCTTTGACTTCTAAGGTTTTAAGGGAGTTAGGGATTAAAGCAGAAATTAATGTTAATAACAGAAAATTATTGAATGAGATTTTAGAGAAAGAAGGGGTAGTTAAAAAAGAAGAAGTTATTAGAGAATTAGATAAATTAGATAAACTTCCTGAGAAAGATGTTAAAGAAAATTTAAAAAAATATAAAGCTGAAAAAATAATAAATATTTTTAAGAAAACAGATAGTTTTTTTGAACAATATGATGCTTATGATGAAATAAAAGAATTAAAGAAATATTGTAATTATTATGGTGTTAAATTTAATTTTCAATCTAATTTAGCTAGGGGTCTAAGTTATTATAATGGAACTATTTTTGAAGTTAAAACAAAAGATGTTAAGGAAACTGTTTGTGCTGGTGGAAGTTATTTAGTCAATGGGGTACAAAGTGTAGGAATTTCATTTGGTTTAGAAAGATTGAGTGCTTTAGCAAATGTTGAAATTAAAGGCAATAAAATTTTATTAATTTCAATTGGACAAGATGAAGAAACAATGAAATTAAGTGAAGAATTAAGAAATGAAGATATTCCTTGTTTAATTGCGTTCGGACAAATTTCAAGGGCCCTAGGATATGCAAATTCAATTAATGCAGATTATGTTATTTTTGTAGGTGAGAAAGAAGTTAAGAAAGGAAAATTTAAACTTAAAGATATGGATTCTGGAAAAGAAGACATGTTAAAAATAAAAGAAATAATAAAAAAGTTAAAATAATTTTATTTGTAAATTAAACCAGTTATGGCCCCAATTATTCCTAAAATTGGACCGATTAACCATCCTTGAGCTGTTACTAATGCTAAAATACTAAATATAAGGATTAAATTGAATCCAGTTATTCTGTTTTTTGCATCTTGAACAAGGATATAACCTACAACTATTAATGCTCCACATAAGATTCCCCATAATCCGATTGATGTACCTTGAATTCCTAATAACCAAAACTCTACTGTGTTGCCTACTATCATAGCAAATATACCGGCAATTAGAGTTATTATTCCGCCTATTAGTACTAAAGTATCTGCAATTTTGATGTTGCCATCTTTTTTAACAACAGGTTTACGGGTTTTCTTTCTTTTTGCTATTTTCTACACCTCCTTTTATACCTTTGAATAAATACTTCCAAATAATGTTAACATTGTCACACCAAGAATAAAGCTAGCAATTGCTGAACCTACGTATGGTATAAATCCCAATATGTAGCTTACTATAAATGCATATATTATTACAAATAGCCAGGCCAAGGAATATTTTCCTGTGAATGATTTCTTAAATATTTTTTTGAAATCAAATCCGGCTGAAAATTTGTAGGTCATTGCATAGTTCGTTAATGCCATTGGTGAAATGTATGCTGCAATTATTAATAAGACTAAGCCACTTAAAATAACTGGTCCACTTGTCGCGATCATTGAAAATACGTCTTCAGTAAAAAACCCAGTTAGGAAAGCTGTGCCTATTCCTATTGTAAATAATATTAAAGCTGGAAGCATATAAATTATTCCAATAATCATTGCTAAAAGGCCTCTTACAAATAAGTTACCCCAATTTTTCCAATCAGGAAGCTTGAATTTATTTTTATTTGCGGTTTTTGCACATTCAAGTTGATAACCTGAAGATATGAAATTTACAATTGGAACAATGCTTAATAAGATCCCAATTAGAAGTTTAACCACATCAGTGAAAGGTCGTTTGAATGCTTCTCCATATTTTGTCATTTTTACACCTCTTTTTTATAATTTAATTTTGATTTTCTTGGTTTATAAACTTTTTTGATATCAATTTTATATCAATTTCACCAAAATGTTTTTTTTGATTGAGATCTACCTTTTCTTGGTTAGCTAAATGTAGTAAAGGAACTATGGTGTAAATTTTATCTTCTTTTTTATCTGAGTTTGTTAGTTCAGTGAAAGTTAAGTCTTCTTTTGTTTTGAAGAAATCTTTTATTTTCCCATAAACTGTTTTTATTAAAGAACTTATATCTACTTTTTTTTCTGGAAGTTCCATATGTACTTTATTTCTTTCACGTTCTATTACTCTTATTTTTCTTTTCTTATCTACCTCTAATGCTTTTTCTAAGGCACTAACTAAATCTTGAATAGAAACTTTTCTCTTTCTTGATTGAGGTGTTTTTATTGTAAGCCTTGGTTGAGTTTCCAATCTTATTGATTTATCTTCTTGGAAGTCTTCTAGGTCTTCTGCCTCAGTATCAAATAGTAAGTTGTCGAAATCTGCAATGTTTTCTGTTAAGAATTTATTTGATTTTATTTTTAATAGTATAGATGATGCAAGAATTACTTTTCCAGATATGAAGAAATTCATTTCTTGTAATTTTTGAACTGTTTCTAAATATTTTTGAGATAATAAAGAGATATCGATGTCCCAAGGATTCATTTGTTCAGTTTTAACTAAATCATATAGTAATGTTTGCCAGGTGATTTCATCTTTTTTAAGAAGCATTTCTAATATTTGATCTTGCATAGAATTAAAGTGTGTAAGGAGTTTATAAAGTTTTTTAACGGTGAAAGAAAAGGTCAACAAATGGGTCGAATTTTTCTGTTTCTTTATCTCTCTTTTTTGGTTCTAATTCATGATATTCCCAAACATCTTCAATAGTTCTTTTTGAAAATGGAAGTCTTTGTGAAGCAGTGAATGCATTTCCTTCTGTTGATTCGTGTGCTCCTATGATTTCTTCTGCTTCTCTTGAAGAATGTACTTCTCTGCTGCCAAAGGCATATCCATCTTTCCAACCTCTTGGAGTTACTGGGAGATCTCTCCATCTTGCGAAATCTAACACTGCTTCTGCACGAACATAAATGCCAAGGGCTTTCTTTGATTCTCTCGCTACTGCTTCAGCATTATAGTTTGCTTTAATATACATTTTGCCGAGCGTTTCTAATTGTTCGTCGCTTAATTCTTCCCATGTCATAGGACTTTTTGTATTTTCAGAAAGCTTTATAAGGTTTTTCTTGTTTCGATTTTTAACGAAAATGGTTAATATGGAGTTAATTCAAAAGGTTAGGCTTCCATTTAATTGGAAGGGGAGCGGACAGTTGACTTATATTCATACTGAAGAAGAAGGCAGAGAAACATATCAATTAGAAGCTGGAGCTCAAATGAGTAATAGTTTAGCGATTGGTTTAGGTTTTATTGAATGTGATGGTCAGTATGATTTAACAGGAAGTATAGCAGTTAACCATAAGTTTGGTAGGGCTACAGTTGCTGGTGAAGCTACTTGGAATGGCCTTGATGAAAATTTAGAAACCTATTTTGGAATTGAACTTCTTTATTAATTTCTTTCTTTTTGTTATTTTATTGTTAATGTTACTACTCTACCATAGATACAAATAGAAAGCTTTATATATAAGTTCTTACGCTTTAAAATTGTAATATTTATTTGGAGGTAAACTAAAATGGCAGAACTTAAAATTAGGGAAGGTGTAACAACCTATTTTGGCGGGAAAAATATTGTTAAGAGCTTAAAAGGACAAATTTTAGAAAAGGGAAACCCTTTTAGAGATTATTTCCCACATAAACCATGGGCACACAGGCCAGTTTATGAGATTCCTGGAGATGCAAGATTTGTTGAAGTAGATGGGACCGATGCGGTTGTAAGTGTTGGTGTTTGGAGAGATGCAGATCCTTTTAATGCAGAATCAACAGCTAGTCCTTCTCTTAGCGAAATTACTGAAAATAGCGATTCAGAGTAATTCTTTTTCTTTTTTATAATTTTTAACAAATTAGACATGTTACTACTCTCGGATAGAGTCAAACCGAAAGATTTATAAATAGGTTAATATTACCATAATTATCACCTCTTTTTCCCCAGCGGGAATGCTTCGGTGTTCCTGCCAGGGTTTATACCTATAAGTGTGAACTCGGTTAATTTACTATAAAATTTTAAGAAATGATTATTCTTCTTTTTTAGCTTTCATTTCTACATAGCCACATTTACCACAATATAACCTATCTTTGTGATCACCTAAGAATATTCCGTCACCACATTTAGGACAACTTTTTCCACGAGTAAGTTTATCCCCTTCTACTTTATATTTTGTCCATCTTTTACTTGGGACTTTATTTTTAACTTGTTTTTTACCCGCCATTTTCTTCCTTTATTTCTTCTTTTTTCTCTTCAGCTTTTGGTTCTTCTTTTGGGGCTTCAGCAGCTTTTGCAGCTTCTTCAGCAGCTTTTTTTGCTTGTGCTTTCATATGTTTAGTAACTGGTTCTGATTTTTTAAGATCTTCTTTAGAATCATAAACATAAGCAGTTACAATTGAACTTCCAGAACCAAAATCTGTTTTTATTTGTTTGATCATAATTAATTCTTTTTTTGCATTTGCAGTTTTAGCAAGTTCTTTTTTTATGTTTTCTTTAGTTGGAGTACTTTTTCCATAATGTGCTACTTCTGCTTTTATTACTTTTTGATGTAATAATTTTGAATAGGTTTCATTAAGAATTTTCATATTTTAATTGCATATTCTCCTTTTTGTGTTATTTCTATATGTTTTGCAATTTCTGATTTTTCAGGATCCATAACTGCTACACGGCCTTTCCAACTTTCAACAAATTGGTTGCCTTTACAAATAGGGCATTTGTTTCCTTTTACAAATATTTTGCATTTTTTACATACTTTTTTCATTTTTTAGATCCTTTATAATCACTAAAAATAACTGTGAAGATAAATAAGATTAAGAATAGAACTATTAAACCAATCAAAACATGTAAAGTTGGATGCATTACTATTCTAGCGAATATAAAATAATGTAAGATTAGAGTTATTAATATTGAAACTCCATATAATATTAAATTTAAGTTTTTAGGTTTCATTTTTTAGGTGCTGCTTTTTTAGCAGATTCTTTTGATTTTTTTAAATCTTCTTCAACATGATGCAATGCTCCAAGCCAAGGTTGTCTCATTGTTAAACCTATTTTTGGATTTGCAGGATCTTTATAACTTATTGCGATTACTCTTGCTCTGCAATCATCTCCTGCTTTTAATGTTCTTTTTGTTTCTTTTCCTTGTAAAGCATTATCTTTACTAAATGAAACATAATCATCCATTGTTTGTGAAATATGAATCATCCCATCAATTGGGCCAATATCTAGGAAAGCTCCGAAGTCAGTTATTTCAGTAATTTTTCCAATAATTACTTCTTGTAATTCTGGTTTGAATGCAAATACTTTGAAAGTTGTTTCGTAATAAGCTGCACCATCTCCAGGAATTATTATTCCTTCTCCGATGTTGGATATTGAATGGACACCAATTACAAAACCCAATTCTTTAGACATATAGTTGTCAAAATGTTGGTTTAGGCTTCTTAATACTGAAGTTTTTGTATCTCCCCCGAATTCTTTTGGGGGAACTCTGATGTGATCCATTAATTCGATTTCGTAAAACATTTTATTGTTTAAAAGTGAACTGGTTTCTTTTATAAAGGTTTTGGTGTTAAATTTCTTTGATATATTTCTTTTGTCTTACTACGAGAGTTTTTATTCCTTTAACTTTTAATTTTTTTCTTAATTCTAAATCATTTGTTGCAACAATGGTTTTTTTATCAACAATATCTAGGATTAAATCATCAACTATTTTGTCTTTTTTTGTTTTAATTTCAATGAAGTTTTTAACTATCTTTAGAGCTATTTTGTCGCCTAATTTGGTCAATTCATCTAATGTCGCATCTACTATTGCTAATTCAAAATTCGTGTCTAGAGCGTCACTTATGGAACTCTGTATGTCTATTTTATTGGTAATACAGTATATTATAAAGTTGGTGTCTAAGATTACTAACATAAATCGAAAATTACATTCATCATATATAAATCTTTTGTTTTTTTGAAAGTTATAATGGCAATAGGGGCCTCCTAGTGCTTAAATATTGGGGTTTCAGGAGCAGAAAGGTTTTTATAGTTAGAGATGCTTTCAATAGTAGTTTTTAAGGAAAATCAATATGGAAAAAACAACAAAATCTAGTTACAAGGCCCAAAGTATTCAAGTTCTTAAAGGTTTGGAAGCAGTAAAAAAAAGACCAGCAATGTACATAGGTAGCACAGATAAAAGAGGGCTGCATCATTTGGTTTATGAAGCTGTTGACAATGCAATTGATGAAGCATTAGAAGGATTTTGTAATGAAATAAATGTTATTTTACATAAAGACAAAAGTGTTTCTGTTATTGATAATGGTAGGGGCATTCCTGTTGATATTCATTTAGGTTTAAAGAAACCAGCAGTTGAAGTTGTTATGACTGTTTTACATGCTGGTGGGAAATTTGATAAGAAAACTTACAAAGTTTCTGGAGGATTACATGGGGTTGGTATTTCGGTTGTTAATGCATTAAGTAAATGGGTTAAAGTAGAAATAAAAAAAGATGGAAAAATTTATTACATTGATTTTGATCATGGGGCAACAAACACTAAATTAATAGAAAAAGGAGATACTGAAGAAAGTGGAACTAAAGTTACCTTTTTGCCTGACGATGAAATTTTTTCAGAAACTGATTTTGATTATGATACTGTTTCAAATAGATTGAGAGAACTTGCTTTTTTGAATTCTGGAATAAAAATAAATATTGGAGATGAAAGAACTAATAAAAAAGAAACTTTTCAATATGAAGGGGGAGTAAAAAGTTTTGTAAAATATTTAAACAAAGGAAGAAATTTATTACATGATGATCCAATTTATTTTGAGAAAGAAAAAAAGAAAATACAAATTGAAATTGCAATGCAATACAATGATGCTTATTTAGAAACTGTTTTTAGTTTTGTAAATAATATTAATACTCATGAAGGGGGAACACATCTTTCTGGTTTTAAAACTGCTTTGACAAGAGCAATTAATGATTATATTAAGAAAAAGAAATTAAATGATTCCGGGTTGAGTGGAGATGATGTTAGAGAAGGTTTGACTGCTATTATTTCTGTTAAGATTCCGGAACCACAGTTTGAAGGACAAACAAAAACTAAGCTTGGTAATTCTGAAGTTAAAGGAATGGTTGATGGAATTGTTTATGATAGTTTAATAACTTTTTTTGAAGAAAACCCAACAATTGCTAAAATGATTGTTGGGAAATGTGTTAGTGCTGCCAAGGCAAGAGAAGCTGCAAGAAGAGCTAGAGAATTAACTAGGAGAAAATCTGCTTTAGAAAGTGGAAGTCTTCCGGGTAAATTAGCTGATTGTCAAGAAAAAGATCCTGCTAAGAGTGAATTATTTTTGGTGGAAGGAGATTCTGCTGGTGGTTGTTTTTCAGGAGATACAAAAGTGGCCTTAGTTGACGGTAGAAACTTAAGTTTTAAAAATTTAGTTAAAGAACAGAAACAAGGAAAGAAAAATTATTGTTATACTATTTTGAAAGATAGTAGTATCGGTATAGGCGAAATTAAAAATCCAAGGGTTACTAAAAAAAATGTAGAAGTTATTAAAATTGTATTAGATAATAATGAAGAAATAATTTGTACACCAGACCATTTATTTATGGTTAGAAATGGTAATTTTAAGAAAGCCACAAAATTAGTCAAGGAAGAATCTTTAATGCCTTTGTATAAGAAACTTTCTGAAAAAAAAGGAAGAATTACAATAGAAGGTTATGAAATGGTATTGAATCCAGCAACTAATAAATGGAAATTTACGCATTTATTGGCAGACGAATATAATTTAGGGAATAAGGTTTACAATAAAAAATGTGGAGATCATAAACACCATATTGATTTTAATAAGTTGAATAATAATCCAGAAAATATTATGAGAATTTCTAAGGAAGATCATTTACAGCATCATAGGGAACATGCCAGTAAAACTTTGCATACAAAAGAGGTTTATGATAAGCTAAAGAAATTAAAAAATACAAAAGAATTTAGAGAAAAAATGAGCAAAAGGATGAAGGATCCAAAGACGAGGAAAATATTATCTGAACAAGCAAAGAAACAATGGAAAGATGCAGAATATAAAGATTATATGAAGAAAAAATATTTAGATTTTTATTATTCGGATGAGGGGTACAGAAAAGAAAGTCTTGAAAGGTTAAACAAGGCACAAAAAGAATATTGGGGCCAAAAAGAGAATAGAGAAAAACAATCAAAGAAAGTTAAGAAATATTTTGAAGAAAATCCAGAAAAAAAATTAGAATTGTCAAAAATGGCTAAAGAACAGTGGAAAGACCCCGAATTATTGAAATGGAGAAGTGAAAAAACAAAAGAACAACTTGCTTGCAAAAATCATAAAGTAAAAAAGATTATTAAATTAAATAAAAAAATTAATGTTTATGATATAGAAGTTCCTAATACCCACAATTTTGCTTTGTCTTCAGGAGTTTTTGTGCATAATTCTGCTAAGCAAGGAAGATCAAGAGAGTTTCAAGCTATTTTGCCATTAAGGGGTAAAATTTTGAATGTTGAAAAAGCAAGATTAGATAAAATTTTTGAGAATAATGAAATTTCTACAATGATTACTGCTATTGGAATAAGTATTGGTGAAGAACTTAACTTAGAAAGAGCAAGGTATCATAAGGTTATTATTATGACAGATGCTGATGTTGATGGAAATCACATCACAACTTTATTGTTAACCTTTTTCTATAGGTATATGAAACCTTTAATTGAGGCCGGTTATTTGTATATTGCAATGCCTCCATTGTATAAAGTTCTTAAGGCGGGAAAAAATTATTGGGTTTACAATGAAGCTGGGTTAGAAGAATTAAAGAAACAAATTGGTGGGCAAGGTATGGTAATTCAAAGATTTAAAGGTCTTGGAGAGATGAATGCTGAACAACTTTGGAGTACTACAATGGATCCGGGCAACAGGGTTTTGAAACAAGTTACAATAGAAGATGTAGTTAGTGCAGATAGAATGTTTACAGTGCTTATGGGGGACCAAGTATTACCAAGAAGACAATTTATTTTCAAACATGCTAAGGATGTTAAAAATTTGGATATATAAAAAATGAATGAAGAAATAGCTAGGGGGAAAGTAAGAACAAAAAATGGAGTTACTCTAGAGATCTCTGTTAGGGGAACTGGCGAGGATTGTTGTTATTTTGTCTTAGATAATCCTGAGCATAAGGTTATTGAAATTCGTGGAGGGGATGAAATTGAAGTTTTTTATCCCGGTTTAAATGGATTTGAAAAAAGAGTTATTGCGGATATTTTAAAGATTGATTGGCAATTTGTTTATTGTGCTGCAGAAAATGGTTGAAGAAAAAATACAAATTAAGTTAATTGAAGAAGAAATGAAAGAGAGTTATATAGATTATGCTATGTCTGTTATAGTTGGCAGAGCATTACCTGATGTTTGTGATGGTTTAAAACCAGTTCACAAAAGAATTTTATTTGCTATGAAAAATATGGGTATGTGGAGTAATAAACCAACAAAGAAGTCAGCAAGAATTGTTGGAGAGGTTCTGGGTAAATACCATCCACATGGAGATTTAGCTGTTTATGATGCTTTAGTTAGAATGGCTCAAGAGTTTTCATTGAGATATCCTTTGATTAAAGGTCAAGGAAACTTTGGTAGTGTTGATGGGGATTCAGCAGCAGCTTCTAGGTATACTGAGGCAAAATTAAGTAAAATTGCTGAAGAGTTACTTGCTGATATTGACAAGAAAACGGTAAACTTTGTTCCTACTTTTGATGGAGAAGGGGAAGAGCCTGTTGTTTTGCCTGCAAGAATTCCTAATTTGTTAGTTAATGGAAGTGCGGGTATTGCAGTTGGTATGGCAACTAACATTCCACCGCACAATATTTCTGAAACTTGTAGTGCTGTAATAAAGATGATTGATAATCCCGGAATAGAAACTGCTGAGTTAATGGAAAATGTTTTAGGACCTGATTTCCCAACAGGCGGAATTATTTGTGGTAAATCTGGAATTTTGAGAGCTTATGAAAAGGGGCGCGGAAGTGTTATTGTTAGATCAGTTACTGATATTGAAGAAAAAGGAGATAAGAAAGCGATTATTGTTACTGAAATTCCTTATCAAGTTAATAAAGCTAGGTTAATCGAAGCTATTGCTGATTTAGTTAGGAGTAAGAAAGTAGAAGGAATCTATGATATTAGGGATGAAAGTGATAGAAAAGGAATGAGAGTAGTTATTGAATTAAAGAAAAATGCTAATCCTGATATTATTTTGAATCAGTTGCACAAACATACACAGTTACAGACTAGTTTTGGAATTAATATGCTGGCATTAGTTGCAGGTCAACCTAAATTATTATCATTAAAAGAAATATTACATCAATTTATTTTGCACAGGCAAAGAATTGTTACAAGGAGAACTAAATTTGATTTAGAAAAAGCTGAAGAAAGGGCACATATCTTAATTGGTTTGAAGGTCGCATTGAATAATATTGATGCAGTTGTTAAAACAATTAAATCTAGTAAAGATGTTGTTGTTGCTAAACAATTGCTGATGCAGAGATTTAAACTTAGTGATAAACAATCAGTAGCTATTCTTGAAATGAGATTACAGAAATTAACTAGCTTAGAAACAACTAAAATTATGAAAGAATATGAAGAATTAATCAAATTAATTGTTGATTTGAAAGATATTCTGGGTAGTGACAAAAGAATTTTTGATATTATTAAAGATGAATTAAAAGAAATAATTAGTAAATATGGGGATGAAAGAAGAACTCAGATTTTGGATGTTGAAGAAAATATTGAAGTTGAGGATTTGATCAAGAGAGAAGATGTAGTAGTTACTGTTACACATGAAGGTTATGCTAAGAAGTTGCTTTTAGATAATTACAAACAACAAAAACGTGGTGGAAAAGGCATTGTTGGAACTGGAACAAAAGAAGAAGATATTGTTGAGCATTTATTTACTTGCAATACCCATGATTATATTTTGTTTTTTACAAATAAAGGTAAAGTTTATTGGTTGAAGACCTATAGGATTCCAACGGCCACTAGATATAGTAAAGGAAGTAATTTGATTAATCTGATTAGGCTTGATAAAGGCGAGGTAATCAATGCTATTGTTCCGATTAAACAATTTAATGATACTGAAAATTTAATTATGGCAACTAAAAATGGTTTGGTTAAGAAAACTGTTTTATCTGCATTTTCAAACCCAAGAAAAGGTGGAATAATTGCAATTAAATTAAGAGACAAAGATGAGTTAGTTAATGTTAAGCTGACTGATGGAAGTCAACAGCTGATATTGGGTACTAGGAACGGAATGGCTGTTAAGTTTGATGAGAAGCAAGTTAGGCAAATGGGAAGAAATTCTTCTGGTGTTAGGGGTATTAGATTAGTTAATGATAAGGTTGTTGGAATGGAAATTGCGCATGATGATCTTAGTTTGTTAACTGTTACTGAGAATGGATATGGTAAAAGAAGTTCAATTTCTGATTATAGATTGATTAATCGGGGTGGAAAGGGTGTTATTAATATTAAGACTTCTTTAAGGAATGGGAAAGTTGTTGGTATTAAGACAGTTGCTGATGATCATGAATTGATGTTTATTACTAAAAATGGAATTATTATTAGAACTACAACAAAAGATGTTTCTGTTATTGGAAGGAATACGCAAGGTGTTAGATTGATGAAGATGAAAGAGAAAGATAAAGTGGTTGCTGTTACTAGAGTTATTATTGAATAAAAAAAAGAAAAAAAGAATTATTCCATTTTACCAATTTTGAACATTTTTGTACCACATTTAATACATGTTCCTTTAACGCAATCTCTGCCGTTTTTCATTTTAGCTGCTTTTGCGTCTTTCATTTCTCTTTTTGCTTTACATTTCATACAATATCCTATAACCATTTTTAATTTCCTCCTATAGTTTTTTTAATAAATTATGTTGTTTTTAATAGAAAAGCTTGCTATTTAAAGGTATTTATCAGTGATTTTTAGCTTTCTATGCTTGCAAAACCAATTAATCTCCATCTATTTCCTAATTGTCTAGAAATAGTTACTCTATCTTTTTTATCTGCACAAACTGGGATTTTTAGTTTTGCGTGGATTATGTCCTTTTTTAATTCATTTACAACACCCACTGTTGCAGATGAATTTACGTTAAGCATTAGAATTTCTCCTTTTTTTATTGGTTCAACTACTAAGTCATCTTTTGCTCCAACCACTCTTTTTAATAATTCTGGCTTTAAAGTTAAATCATACCAAACTGGGGGGATTTTTCCTTGTAGGCCAACAACATTTCCGGTTAAATTATCTGATTTTACAATTGATGGATCTAATTTTGTTAAAATTGCAGATGAACCTCCCGGAGTTATTTCTTTTACTTTTAAACTACTAGAATGTAAACCTTCGATTTCGGTTATAACTGGTTCCCAAACAAATTGATTTTCTTTTTCTGTTTTAAGTCCTGGTCTTATTTCTATTTTGTCTCCAACTTTTAAAGTTCCTTGTTTTATGGAACCTCCTAAAATTCCACCGACCAAATCTTTTACTTTTGAACCTGGTTTATTGATATCAAATGAACGTGCTATGAAGAATAATGGATCTTTTTTTAAATCTCTTTTTGGTGTTTTAAATTCTTTTTCTATTGTTTCTATTAAAATATCTATGTTTATTTTGTGTTGTGCAGAAATTGGGATTATTGGTGCATTTTCAGCAATTGTTCCTTTTACGAATTTTTTTATTTGCTCGTAATTAGCTAGTACTGTTTTTTCATCTACTAAATCTATTTTATTTTGAACTATGATTATATTTTTTATTCCGATTATGTCTAGGGCCATTAGGTGTTCACGGGTTTGAGGTTGTGGGCAGTTTTCGCTTGCAGCTATTAAAAGTAAGGCATAGTCCATAATTGCTGCCCCTGAAAGCATTGTGGCCATTAATGTTTCATGTCCTGGTGCGTCTATGAAAGAAACTTTTCTTTTTAATTCACATTTTTCCTTGCATGAGCATTTTTCTGAAGGGGAATATTTTTTACATTTTTTACAATAATAGAAAGCTGCATCGGCATAACCTAGTCTAATTGTAATACCTCTTTTAAGTTCTTCAGAATGAGTGTCTGTCCATTTTCCAGACAGAGCTTGCGTTAGAGTTGTTTTTCCATGATCAACATGGCCAATTAATCCTATACTAATTTCTGGTGTTAAATTGTCTTTAACCAACTTATGTTGCCCCTTCTTTCTTTTCTTCTGCTTTTGACTCTTCTTTTGGAACTTCTTCTTTTCCAAATAGTTTGTCTAAAGAATCTTTACCTTGTTTAGTTACTTTGATATTAATTTGAGAAACTTCAGTTGATAATGCGTTTCCACGAACTGTTTTTCTTTGTCTTTCACCATCTCTTTTTGCTTTTGCTCCTATCCCTGAAACTACTAAAGGTTTTGTTCTTCCTTGACCTTCCAGATCTTTCCTCATGGGGAAACCTTGTTTATCTGAACCACCAGTGATTTCTAATTCATAACCTTCTAAACCTAATTTAGTTCCACTTATTTTATCTCCTAGTTTTTTCCCTCTAAATTCAGAGGTTTCATCCCCGGAGATTGTTTTTTGATAGCTTTTTCCCGTTTTTGGATCATTTATTGTTAGTTTAAATTCAACCATTTTTTATTCCTCCTTATACACCCCAAGTAGCGTTAGTTTTTCTCTTTAAAGATGCTAGTTCTCTTAGAATTTCCACTTCTGCAGGGTTTAAATAGCTTTTGAATTCTTTTAATTTCCTAAAATCGCTTTCTGGAATGTTACTATATAATATATCTAACTCTTTTACTTGACGACCTGCAGTTATGTTTGGCAATGATATAGCAACTTGTTTTCCTTTCTCTGCTTCCTTTACATTTTTCCCATCTAACTGAATTTCTTTAACTTCTGTTAGATTTGAACCATCTTTTGTTATTTTGGTGTTAGATTTTAACTTTCCTGCAAGAACTTCTACCCCCACAATTGCCGGATGCGATATGTGAAATATACAATTTTTTAAAACTTGTAATTTGAATGGTTTTATTAAGTTTCCTAATTGTTCTTCTTCAAGTCTTTTTGATTCTGTTTCTTGAAATTTTTCAATATCTTCTACAACCTTGTAAATGACATCACTATGAATTATTTTAACTTCTTTTGTTTCTATTGGTTTAACATTGAAAGCTAAGATTACTTTGAATAATGGATTTTCTTCTGCTGAAGCATTTGCCAAGTCATTTTTTGTTACATCTCCGATTAATGCTTTTTTTATTAGAATATTTTTTTCCTTTAGTAATTTGGTTAATGCTTCTAAGGAACCGATTGTATCTGCTTTTATGATTATTCCTTCATTATCTGCTTCTATTAAGACCTCTTCAATTTCTTTTTGAACTTCTTCTTTTGTTTCTTCTAGATTTTTATTTGCAACTCTTACAGGCATTCCTACAATTGCGTGGTCTAAATTTGGAGCAGAAATTTTTAATGCTATTGCTGCTTCTGCTTCTTTTATGGGGATAAGTTTTTTATCTTCTTCAAACATAGCCTTGATTTTTGTTACAATTGGTTCTCCGGTGTTTCCGATTACAATTGTGTCATTTTCTTTTATTCTTCCATCGTAAAGGATAATATCAATTGTTTTTCCTAACCCTTCTGTATCTTTTTTTTCTAGGATGATTGCTTTTCCTTCTATATTTTTATCTATTTCTAATTTTTTTTCTAAGAACTTTTGAGCTAAACCTGAAATAATCATTAATAATTCTGGAATCCCTAAACCAAATTTTGCAGAGGTTGGCACAATTGCAATTTGTTTTGTGTAATCTTCTACCCGGTCAAACCTTTCCGCATTAAATCCATGTTCTGCTAGTTTCCCTACTAGTTCGTATACTTTTGTGTCTAGTAAGTTTGTGAAATCTTGTGATTGTTGATTTATGTTTTCTAATAATGAATCTAATTCAGTTTTTCTAAATTGAGATAAAGTATCTATTTTGTTTGCTGCAATTATAAATGGAGTTTTGTAATGTTTTAGAATTTCAATTGCTTCTATTGTTTGAGGTTTTAATCCTTCATTAATATCTATTACTAAAATTGCTACATCTGCAAGGTTTCCACCACGTTTTCTTAAAGTAGTAAAGGCTTCGTGACCGGGAGTGTCTAAGAATAATAAACCAGGGATTTTAACTTGATCTTTAAGATTTTTACAGATTTTTTGTAGTTTTTCAGGAACTAATTTAGTACAAGAAATATGTTGAGTGATAGCTCCCGCTTCTTGAGCTGTTACTTTAGTACCACGGATTTGATCTAAAATAGATGTTTTTCCGTGGTCTACATGTCCTACAAATACGCATATTAATGAACGAAGCATTTTCCATCACAGGAATTTGGAATTTTCTTGGTTTAAAAGGTTTTTGGAGAATTATTTTTTAACTATTTTTTCTTTAGAAGCCCATTTGTAATCTCTAGGCTTTCTTTTTAATTTAAGCATGTTCTTTTCACATTTCATAGCACAGAAGTTAAAAACTTTTCCAATTTTAGTAACATACATCTTTCCTGTTCCTTTTTCAATGTTTTTATTACAAAAAGAGCATCTAGGCATTTTATTTTCCTTTCTGATTCATTCTTCTGGCTTCTATTTCTGTTTCTCTAAGCATTAAGGTATCACCAACTCTTAAAGGACCTTTAACATTCCTTCTAAGAATTTTACCTTTATCTCTACCATCAAGAACTTTACATCTAACTTGAATAGCTTCCCCACGTGTTCCTGTTCTTCCAACTATTTCTTCTACAGTGGCTGGAACAGCAGTAGTGAATAAACTACTTTCTTTAGTTTCCTTATTTGTTTTCTGTTGTGGTTTCATCTTTTACTTCTTCTTTCTTTGGTTCTTTTATTGGTTTTTCTTCTTTTTTTGGCTCTTCTTTTGGAACTTCTTCTTTTTCAACAATAACAGTTTTAGCTGCTTTTACAAAAGCTTTAATCATATCTTTTGTTTCGCCTTCTTTAACAATTGAGATTGCTGATGTTGGTACTCTTAATCCTGCTGCAGCACCTAATTCTTCTCTGCTGGGAACTTCTGCGTAAGGAATGCCTTTTTCTTCACATAAAGGTTTTATATGTAGAATTATTTCAGCTGGTGAAACATCTGTTGCTATAACAACTAATTTTGCTACGCCTCTTTCGATTGTTTTGGTAACTTCGTTAATACCTTTTTTGATCTTACCTGTTTTTTTGGCAAGTTCAACGGCTTCATAAGCTTTATTTGCTTCAGTCATTTTAAACCTCCTATCATTGGTTTAATTTTTGAGAAAATTGAACGTTTATAAAGGTTTCTTTTGATCTTTTTTGTAAATTTTACTAAAAATTAAGTAAATTATAACATAACTTAGAATTGCTGATGAAAAAGCTAAGACTAAATCACCTACTACTAAGGGCCAAATCATATTTGCCATTTCTGTTCTAGAGAATACATCTACGTTTGTTCTTACTTTTGCTCCTGTTAAAGTTGTTCCTATCCAAAGAATTGCTGCTAAAACAAAAGGTAATGTTGCTGGATTTATCATTGCAAAACCAGCCAGTATTGATAATTTGTTTACTTTGAAAAGAAGAACTATTAGTAGACAAAGGAGGATTCCAATTCCCGGTGTTGGGAGAATTCCTATGAATAAACCAAGAGCAAAACCTAAAGCTATGGCATGGGGAGAAGTTTTTGCTTCTAGGATTTCATCAAACCATTTCTTTAATTTACTTTTCGTTTTTTTAAACATAAATTAAGAAGTAATTCAGTTATTTATTAGGTTTTTGTTTATAAATGTTTTCAATAGTTTTATAAATTTTTTTATTCGAAATATTTATAAACTGTAATATTAAAATAGTTTTATGAAAAAGAAACCTGTTAACAACAATATTTGGATGTTAATTTATTGGGTAGTTGCTGTAGTGCTTGCTTGGATTTTTAAAGGAAACGATTTGCCTCCTTTAGGATTTGCAGTAATTATCATAGGGATTGCTTTGCCTCTTTTTATCTTCATATTCCTGATTTGGATGCTTGTTGAGAAAAGAAAAAACAAAATTAATTGGTATAAAAAATGGTCTTATTGGGTTTATATGATTATTTTTTTGGCAGTTGTAGTTTTAATTCTTATTTCAGGTGGTCCGCTTTCTGCAATGTTCTTCGCTTCAAGTTTAGCTTTTTTAGTTTTATTGCTTTTACCTGTATTTTTGAGATAAAATGAAAAATAGGAAATTTTTATATAGCTTACTTTATTAGGTTTTTACTATGGAAATCAAAGTAAAGCAAGTAAAAGACTATGTTTGGGAAATTCCTAAAAAATGAAATTTAAATTTATTGAAAATTTAACTTCAGATGTTATGTTTGAAGCTTATGGCAAGGATTTAAAGGAATTATTTGAAAATTCTGCTATTGCCTTATTTAATGTTATTTGTAAAATTAGTAAAGTTAAAACTATTAAATTTGTAGAAGTTGAAATTGAGGGGGAGAATATTGAAGATTTACTAATTAATTGGTTACAGGAGTTAATTGCTTTGGTTGATATCAAAGAAATGTTTTTTTCTAAATTTGAGATTTTAGAAATTTCTGAGAAAAAATTAAAAGCTAAGGTTTATGGAGAGAAAATAAGTCCTGAAAAAGGAGAGACTGTTGTTAAGGCTGTAACTTATCATAATTTTAAATTAGAGAAAAATAAAAAAGGTTATACAACAAGGGTTGTTTTTGATATTTAGCTTACCACTGTGACAAGTGCGCAGGAAGGATTTATAAATGAAAAATTCTGTTTTTATCTAATGGATATAGATTTATATAAACTAATAAGCAAATCAGATTTAGTAAGAATTTCTATTAAAAAAGAATTTAGATATCATGTTAAAAATAAATTAAAGAATAAATTTGGAACTTTAAAACAAGCTTCTATTGAATTAGGAATAAATTTTGTGACTTTTCAAAATTGGTGGTTAGGTAGAAGGGGTCCTTTATTGAAGGATTGGTTAAATTTATGTAAAAAACTTGATATTTCTGAAGATAAATGTTTTAAAAATATAGAAAATTTTTATTCTAACAATCAACGATATTCTATAATGTTTCCTAGGTTTAGGGAAATTGATGAAGAGTTATTAGCAGAGGGTGTTGGTTTGTATATAGCAGAAGGAATAACTTCTAAAAATAGTAATGAAATTTCTTTAAGTAATACAGATTTTGGTGTTTTGAAATTTTATATAAAATGGTTAGAGCATTGTTTTGATATCGATAAAAATAAATTAAATATTTATGTTTATTCTCATGATGAGAATTTTAATAAAAATGATTTAATTGAAAAATGGTTGAAAAAGCTTAAGGTTTCTAGAATAAATAAAGTGTATTATTATAAAAAATCTACAAGGGAGTGTGGATTGATCGTTTGCTCAAGATCTATTTTAAGATATTTATTAAATGAATTAATAATTGAAGCTAAAATTTTGATTAAGGAAGATAAGAAATTAGCCCATGCTTATTTGAGGGGCATTCTTGCCGGAGAAGGACATGTTTATATTGATAAAAATAGACCTATTCGTTATGTTGAATTTGGATTGAAAAATAAAAAGGAAATTGAATTTATTATTGACTTATTAAATATGTTGGGGATAAAATTCTCTGAGATAGAAAAACCGAACTTTACTAACATCATGATTTGTTAGAAGAAGAATTTAGAAAAGTTAATAAATAACGGAGGTTTTGGTTCTAATGAGGAAAGAACTCTTAAGTTGATTAAAGCTTATAATTCATATAAAAAATGAAAGAAAATTTAAAAAAATTAAACGAATTTGAATGGGAATTAGATAAAACTGTTAGAAAAGAAATGCGGGTTAAAGCAAAAATTATTGCTAATGATAAGATTATGAATGCGATTGAGAATGAAGCTATAACTCAATTAACTAATGTTGCTTGTTTGCCGGGTATAATTGAACCCGCTATTGGCCTTCCAGATATGCATTGGGGCTATGGCCTGCCAATGGGTGCTGTAGGGGCATTTGATGCAGAAGAAGGAATAATCAGTGCCGGACTTTGTGGTTTTGATATAAACTGTGGAATTAATTTAATTAGAACTAATTTGACTCTTAAAGAAGTTTTAGAAAAACAGAAAGAATTAGTTAGTGCTTTATTTAATAAAATCCCTTGTGGGGTTGGAAGCAAAGGAAAATTAAGATTAACAAAAGAAGAATTAAATGAAGTTCTTTTAAATGGAGTTAATTGGGCTTATGATAAAGGTTATGCTACTAAAAAAGATATTAAATCTACAGAAGAAAATGGATGTATGAAAGGAGCAGATCCAAGTAAAGTTTCTGATTTAGCTAAAAAAAGAGGATGTCCTCAATTAGGGACCCTTGGTGCAGGAAATCATTTTTTAGAAATACAAAAAGTTACTGATGTTTTTGATAACAATATGGGTAAAAAATGGGGTGTAATTGATAAGGATCAAGTTTTGATAATGTTACATTGTGGTTCTCGTGGATTAGGACATCAAGTAGCTAGTGATTATTTGAAAATACAGGAAAAAGCAGTCAAAAAATATAATATTTGGTTGCCTGATAATCAATTGGTCTGTGCTCCAGTAAATAGTAAAGAAGGACAAGATTTTTTTGCTGCAATGAAAGCTGCAGTTAATTATTCTTTTACAAATAGAGCCGTTATTACAAAATGGATTAGGGAAGTTTTTGAAAAAGTATTTAAAAAAGACTGGGAAAAATTAGAAATGGAAAATGTTTATTCTATTGCTCATAATATTGTTAAATTAGAAGAGCATACTGTTAATGGTAAAAAGAAAAAATTATATGTTCACAGAAAAGGTGCTACTAGAGCATTTCCTGATATGCCTGTAATAATTGCTGGCTCAATGGGAACAAGTTCTTACTTACTAAAAGGGACCGATGTTGCTATGCAAAAGACATTTGGAAGCAGTGCTCATGGTGCTGGAAGAGCAATGTCAAGACATGCTGCTATTAAGAGTTTTAGAGGTGAAGAGATTAGTAAAAATTTGTTGAGTAAAGGTATTGTGAGCAAGGCTACTTCTTGGAAGAGTTTAGCTGAGGAAGGTCCTTTAGCGTATAAAGATATTGAAGAAGTTATTAATAGTGTTCATGGTGCTGGAATTTCTTTGAAAGTTGCTAGAATGGAGCCAGTTGGTGTGATTAAAGGTTGAGAGCTGCGCTCGGCTAAGAAAGTTGTTAAGTTGAAACCGCTTATTTCTATAAAAGGATAAGATTTAAATAATGTTTATTTCATAAAATAATTATGAAAAAACAATTAAGTCTTTTTTTGTTTAGTTTTTTAGCAATCATTTTTATTAGTTCTTCTGTTAATGCACTTGGATGTTGTGATTATTCTATTCCGCCTGCCCCTTTTAGAATATGTTCTACTTTTATAACTGATTGTGCATCTCATGGGGGAGTTTGGGATCCGATGGGAGAATGCGAGCCCACTTCTTTTGGGATGGAATGTATCTCCTAGTTTTGTGAAGATGGAACCCCCGTTGGGGAGTGTTTGGAAAATAGACCAAAATATTGCGATGGAGATGGAGATATAATTAATAACTGTCAGTATTGTGGGTGTAGTAGTTCTAATTTGGTTTGTGGAAGTGGTGGAGGTTGTTTTCTTCCTAGAAGGAAACTTTTTGTTAAGGATTTTCTCGAGTTTTCACCGAATAATAATGTAAGTTTTTTAATTCCTTTTGGGGTTTTGTTAATTCTAGCTGGATTAGTATATTTCTATGATAAGAAAAAAAGATAATTTTTTCTTAAATTATAACAACTTTACAGTAACTACAAAATAGATAACTTTATAAAGAGGAAGATTAACAAATATATTAATAGAGCATAATCGACGATGAGATGGCACTTGTTAACACATTTCGCTTTTTCTAGATAAGTGCTACGGAGTAATATAAAAATGAATGAATTTAAAGAATTTAATATGAGCGATAGCTTACAGTTAGCTATCCAAGATTTAGGATTTACAAAACCTACTCAGATTCAAGCTGAATCTATCCAAGACATAGTTCAAGGAAAAGATATTATTGGTGAGAGTGCAACAGGCTCAGGAAAAACCTTAGCTTTTGGTTGTGGAATTGTAGAACAAGTAATTCCTAAACAAGGTTTGCAAGCATTGGTGTTAACACCAACAAGAGAACTTGCAGAACAAGTAAAAGACATGATAAAAGATTTAACAAAAGAGTTAAGAATAACTGCCGTTTATGGTGGAGTTGCTATCAACCCACAAATACATGATTTAAACTGGGCAGAAGTTGTTGTTGCAACACCCGGTAGACTTTTAGATCATATGCAAAGAGGAACTGTTGATTTAAAGAAAGTTAAAATTTTGGTTTTAGATGAAGCAGATAGAATGCTTGATATGGGTTTCTTAGATGATGTTGAAAGAATTATTCATAGTTGTCCTAGAGATAGACAAACTTTGTTTTTTTCAGCAACTATTGATAGGAAAATTAAAGAATTATCAAATAAACATATGATTAATCCTAGAAAAGTTTCAGCTGTTAAGATGGTTGATCCTACAAAGTTAAAGCAAGTTTATTACAATGTTGATAAAAACATGAAGTTGTCTTTATTAGCACATTTGTTACAAAATGAGGAAAAAGATTTAGTTATGGTTTTTTGTAATACAAGGAGAAATACTGAATTTGTTACGAAAACACTTAAATTGAATGGGGTTAATGCAACTGCAATTCATGGTGGTTTAAGTCAGAATAAAAGAACAGAGACTATTACTAGGTTTAATGGAGCCAAGACAAGTGTTTTAGTTTGTACTGATGTTGCTGCTAGAGGATTAGACATTGGTAATGTTTCTCATATCTATAATGTTGATTTACCAAAAGATGCAAAAGATTATGTGCATAGAATTGGTAGAACTGCAAGAGCAGGCGAGGAAGGAATTGCTGTGAACTTATTATGTGATTATGACCATGATAACTTTAGAAGGATTCAACAGGAATATCCAGAATTTGATATTGAATGTGTTGAAAGGCCTAATGTGAAAAGGATTAACATTCCCGCTATTAAGAATAATAGACCTAGAAGGGATAATAATTTTAGAAATAGAGGGAATTTTAGACGGAGGTATTAAAATGGAATATGAAGGAAGAATATTGGAATGTAGAACCTTAGAAAGTAGAACACTTGGTAGAGTACTTCAAGGAAGAATCTTAGAAGGTCAAATATTAGAAGGAAGAACACTTCAAGGAAGAATTTTATATAGTGGAAGACTACCTGAAGAAAAGAAATAATCTTTTTCTTTTTTTGTTTAGAACTGCGCTCGGCCTTGGAAGATTATTTTAACCTTTTATGGATAGATTCTAAAAATTTGATTACTTTCCTTGCATATTCTTCATCAAAGGACTTACCGTAGTATGTTATCCCATTTCTAAAATATCTTAATTGATTTGCAAATTGGATCTCTTTTTCAGAGAAATTTAGTATTCTTAAATAGGCTACTTCAGCTTCATGTGCTCCTAATCCAGAGGAATTAAAACCTTCTAGTAGCATTTTAGCTCTAATCAATTCCATGATAATATCGTAAGCATTTTTAATTATGTTGTTTGCGTTTGAATTATTTATTCCAATCTTCTTAATTATATCTATAAGGAAATTATATGATTTTTTTGATTCTTTCTTTAATGAATTTACCCTAGATTTATCAGGAGATTGTTTTTTAACTATTCCTTCTTTTACAAATTCATTAAAATTTCTTAATGGTTTCATAATTCAATTCCTCCAACAAGCACTATTCCTGAAAGTATATTCTCCTTTAACTCTTTTTTGATTTCTTTGAATGAATTGTAGAAGTGTAAACATATCTCTCTTTCTAAAAGTTTTTCGAATTTTGTTAAATCTATTGTTTTTTCTTTTGAATTGATAATTGCTATGTCTATATCGCTTTTTATTGTATCTTCTCCTTTTGAATAACTTCCAAATAAGATTATAGTTGTACCCGGGAATGTTTCTTCTAAGAATTCTTGGAGGGTGGTTTCCTGTATAAATTTTTGATTTTCAATTCTTTTTAATTCAATGGTTTTGTGGTTTTCTCTGTTTAGTTGTATTAATTTTAAATTCATTGATTTATCTTTGTTTATAGTTATTAAATTTTCTTTTTCTAATAAGTTTAAAGAATTATGGATTGCGGTTGGTGAAACTTTTAATAATCTTGATATTTCTCTTTGATTTAATTTATTTGTTTTTATACATAATAATCTAAATATTTCTAATTGTAAGGCTGTAAACTTAAGTTTATATGTGTCCATTTTAGTTTATAGGTGTAAACTATAGTTTATAAATGTTTCTTTTTAGAGCTGCGCTCGGCAGTGCACAGTTACAAAATATTTTTTACTTTTTCAATTAACTTAATAATATTTTCCATTATTTCTTTTGCTTCTTCTTTAGAAATATCTTTTCCATAATAATTAATTGCATTTCTTAATTTTCTAAAATTATCAAATTCTCTTCCTAAATCATTTTTCTTTAAAATTTCTTTTAAAAAAGCATAATAACATTCATGATTGTAAATTTTAAAACCATTTGAAATTGCCAATGCTTCTAGTAATTCCCTTAAAGCTTCATAACTTAAACTTATTTTTGAAGTAGCAGTTGTTTCATTTAAATCAAGTAAAGATTGAGTTTTTAATTTCTTTTCAGAAGATTTAATTAAAGAATTAGTTAGATTTTTATCTGCTTTAACTTCTTTTACAAGGTCTTTTTTATTGCATTCTTCCCAATCCATTTTTACCAACTTCCCGATAATATAAACCCATTTAAAATATTATTTAACAACTCTTTGTTTTTAACGTTTTCCTTTTCTTTAAATGTAAAAACTTGTATTTTTCTTTTTAATTTATTTTCAAATTCTTTTAAATCTAATTTTTTCTCTGATTTAGTAAAAATAGCTAGATCAATATCTGAATTTTCTTTTATTTCTGCTTTTGATAATGAACCAAATAAAATTATTGTTGGATTTGTTAGTTTTTGTTCTAAATATTTAGTTAACTCCTTTAATTGTATTTTCCAGTAAATTCTTGATAGATTTATGAAGATATCATTATCTTTGTTTGCAAAATAAAAAATGTATATTCTTTCTTTTTCTTTTTTTAACAGATTATTGTTTTCTAAATTTTTTAATAAAGTAGATGCAGTTGGAGGGCTTATTTTTCTTATTCTTGAATATTCTCTTACATTTATCCTTCTATAAGAATCTTCAAAAAATGGTTTTAAATCGTTAAATATTTTTAACATATGTTAAATATTCTTAACACTTGTATATAAAGGTTTCTTTTTAGAGCTGCGCTCGGCAGTGCTGCGCACAGTTACGAAAAGAAAGAATTTATTCTCTTGAGGGTTTTCCATACACAGTTTTTCTGTAAACATCAAATAGTGCATAGACTCCAGGTACGTTTTCAAGATGAAAGGATATTGTTTTAAGTTGTCTATCTGGATCACATTTCTTTGCTTCAAGAGTTGCTCGTTCAATTACACTATCCAAACAAATTGTTCCGATTCTTTCTGCGAAAAGCGCATAATCTTTTAATGATTCATCTCGAGGTGTTTTATCTGTCATTTTGTTTATCTTTAAAATAGAATAATACTATAGTTTATAAATCTTTTGATTGTTTACCACTTTTAAGTTAATATAGTGTGCGTGTTGTTTTAATCATTAATTCTTTGTTGTTTCCGGATATTGTTCCTGCTACTATTACATTTATTTTATTGTTTTTTGTGTAAATAGAGTATGGATATGCATAGAATTCTATTTTTAGTTTTTTACATAGTTCTGAGTAGATATCTTGGTTGTCTTTTAGTTTGAATTTGGTTATTTAGATAAACTGGTAATTGTCGGTTTGTGTTTAAAGATTGTGGTAGAGACCTGCGGTCGGCAGTCCTACGGACAATTAGAAAGATTTTTATAAATCTTTTATCATTCAGAAACTTATGAGTTTATCCAGAAAAAGAAAGATCATTTATTGGACTGTATTTATTTTTTTAATAATATTGATTTTATTCCTTTCTTCTATTTTTGTTAAATATTTTTTCATAGATGTTCAAAAAATTAGAACTTTGGTTTCAAGTTTTGGTATTTGGTCTCCAATCATATTTATTTTATTACACATTTTACAAGTTTTAATTGCACCAATTCCCGGACAACTAGTAGGATTTGCAGGGGGATACCTTTTTGGAGCTTGGTTGGGCACACTTTATAGTATCATTGGAACGGTGTTAGGTACATTACTAGTTGTTTCTTTAGTCAGGAAATTTGGAGAACCATTTGTTAAAAAAATGGTCGGTGAAAAAATTTATTCTAAATTTAATAAATTTTGTGAAAAAGAAGGAAAACTTACATTATTTTTAATATACCTTTTGCCTTTCTTTCCAGATGATGCAATAAGTTTCATTGCTGGCTTATCTAAAATAAGAATGAAACACATTCTTCTATTGGCTTTTATTGGAAGGCTCCCCGGAATGTTTGGTTTAAGTTTAATTGGTGCTGGAGTAGCAGAATCAGAAGTTACTATTTCGGTTGTAATTGTAAGTATTTTAATATTTATCTCATTTATGATATATTTATATAAAAATAAACTACAACATAAAATGGAGAAATTGTTAGATAAAATTAAAAAATGAGATTTTGTCCTAAATGCGGAAAAGAAATTAAAAAATCTAAAAACTTCTGTTCTAAGTGTGGTAAAGATATACATACAAGATCAAAAAAACATAGGAAATTGAGCTATATTTATTTAATTGCTTTTATTATATTAATTTTTATTATATTTTTTAGTGTATTTAATGTAAATAATGGTTCTAATCGTTCTGTAGAAAATTCTTTTTTTAATCTTTTTAATCAACAAGCTTCTGAAGATAGTTATTGTGGAGATGGAACCTGTAGAAATGAAGAAACTTGTAAAAATTGTATAAAAGACTGTGGAGATTGCAGAGAAACAAATTATTATTAAAAAATTAGGCATTTCACATTTACTTGCAACATTACTAACTAATCGGGTAATGAATAAATACTAAGATTATTAATCACTAGATAGTAGTATAAAGTAGATAGATTTATAAGGGAGCATAATATACTACTTTGTACTATGAAGAAGAAGTTGAGTATTACGGTAGATGAAGTAAAGATAGTGAAGATAGAAGCATTAGTATCTTCTGGTAAATTTAGGAATAAAAGCCATTTCATAGAATTTGCTGTTGATAATTTTCTTAATGAGGAACAGAATGAAAGGTAATTTATATGGAGTTGATATTAAATTAAACCCAGACAATAAGCCATGTCTTATAGAAGTAAATGGGCAAGGTAGCGGAACGAGAGGTTTTAGAATCGCATATGGTGATCTCCGCACACAAAAGGAAATTCTATCTGCTTTAAATCATTTTGGAGAGGGTAGACCAATCTATAGAAAGCATAATAATGATAAAAGGCGTTTTAGTCCAAGAAAGTTATGTCTGACTGCCTTGTGTAAAGCTGGAACTCTTTTAAATGATGTTGTTAACAAACCTCTTTTAGATTTAAGACAGGAGTGGATAAAAGAGCCGTATGAAACAGACCATAAAAGGGAAGATAGTGAATTACCAGAAGAAGACTACCAAGTAGCAGCGCAGGAGTTAGGAATTGATTTTAGACCACATTCTGCTCTAAAACTAATCAATCCTCGGGCTCTCAGAGTGAAGCATCCATCAGGAGAATATGATGAAATACATCCAGGAGATGTAGGGGTTATTTGGGGTGGGAATAAAGTTTTCTCGAAAACCCATGAATTTGATGATGTTTTAATAAATCCATATGTAACAGAAGCATTACTTGGTATAAAACTGTATGTTCACCGATTGTTGGAGGATACAACATTACATGAGCATATTCCAATAAGTGTTCCTTATGGGATGGGCTTATTACATGATTTACCTGGAGAAATAATGTCAGGTGATAAAGTCGTATATAAACCAAATGCTGGTGGGGGGGGCCAAGGTGTTAGAATTTTATCACCAAAAGATTTAGACTCGTTTATTAATCCAGAAAATGCGAAGAAAGCCAATAGCAGATTAAAAGCATTTTTCCATCAATATTGTGATCACAAATCTGGAAAGGTAGCTGATACATTGGTTAAACTTGAACTAGACACTATGGAGTTAGGTTCATATCTTGTGCAAGAATTTATTCCATCAAAGCCAATCAGATCATCCCAGACAGAACAGGATCATGATTCTTGTATACGTGCTATAATTTTTGACGGAAAGTTTATTGACGCCTATCATCGCTTGTCACCAAGACCGCTATCAGATCCTGAAACTAGCTTAAAGTATATTGGTAATCTTCATTATGGGGCATTAGCTGAAGCGGTTTCAGATGAAGACAAAACTGTTGTAGCAGATTTTGCTGAAAATGTTGTAAGAACATTGGAAGGTAAAATTGAAAGTTGTAATATTGTATCTGAACAAGATTTTAGACAATTCAGAGAAAAATTTTGGAGGGGTGAATTAGAGAGAGCATCCTAAGCAAGATAGTTTGTGTTATCTAATCCTTGATTCTATTGATAAAACTTCTAAGGAAACTTATTTAAATCTTCATTTCTAATTTTATTATATGGTATACTCAAAAAATATCTATTCGCTTCCTTTCAAGAAAAAATACTTAATAAAAGCTATTTCTGATCCGAGGGCACATTTTGGCCATTTTAAAGAAGCAATAGATTTTGCTTTGCCAGAAGGCACAAAAATATTTGCTCCTAGGGCAGGTCAAGTTATTGATATGAAAATTAGAATCGCTAAAATTGAAGATGTCCCTAGTCTTTTAGTTCTTTTCATGGAACAAGAGAAATCTGGTGTTAGTTTTTTACCTAAAAAGTATAAATCTATGAGAAATAAGAAGAAACCATTAAAAAAACATATTAAACTTGCATTGGAAAAAGATATCAAACAGAAAAATTCTAGGTTTTTGGTTATGGAAGATAATGAAAAAATTGTTGGTTATATTTTTGGAGAAATCCGTGATAGTACTCATCCTTTGTTTAAAAGACCAAAATCTGGTGAATTAAGTGATATGGCTGTCTTAAAAACATATCAGGGCAAGGGCATTGCAGGTAAATTATGGAAAGAATTGTTAGATTGGTTTACTAAGAAAAAATGTAAAATGGTTACTTTGAGTGTGAATTCTAATAATCCGGCTCAAGAGATTTATAAAAAATGGGGTTTTGATGTATTTTATTTTAGAATGATCAAGAAAATATAAATTTTTGTTATTTTCCTAGGCCTGCGTGGCAAGCGCTAAAGAAACATTTAAATATAAAATTGCTGATTTTATTTACAATTTAATTTCCAATTAAACTTTCTTTCACTTTATTGAATATTTTCTCATGTCCTTTTGAATCAGAATTAATATCTTCCATCAATTGTCTTAATTTTCTTTTCTAATGCCTTTTCTATATCAATATTCATAGATTTAGCAACAAGCAAAGTAGTTATTATCATATCTGCGAATTCTTCAGATAATTTATCCTTTTTTTGATTTTCTAATTTACCTTTTCTTTGTAAGGAAAGATGAGAAAGTATTTCGTTTGATAACTCTCCTAGTTCTTCTGATAATTTTACAGTTCTGCCAAGAATCTTTTTTTCTGGTTCTTTATAAGTATTATAAAAATCAGTTAATCTCTTATCTTCTACTTCTATAAATTTTAATAAGTCTTTAAATTCCATAACTTTAAGAAGAATTAAGATGTTTATATAGATTATTATCTTTCTTTAACAAACTTCTTTTTCTTTAAATCCCACTTTATTTTATTTCCAGGATAAAACCCATGATATGCTATTGCAGTTTTCTTTCCTAATTCTTTTAAGGCTTTAAATCTGTGAAGTCCATCAGCAAGAAGATTATTTTTATAAGTTACAATTAAAGGTTTTTTTAATCCTTCTTTTTTAATCCTTTCTTTAAGTTTTTCAAAATATTTGTTGTGATAAGAATCATATTCTTTAAGATAAGTTTCATCAATTTCTATGTTATTTAATCTAATTCTTTTTTCTACCCAAATTAGCTCCTTATAATGGCTTTCTGGATTGTTAGTTTCTTTAGCAAGTTTAGCAATTATTCTTTTTACTTTATTTTTAGATAGATATTTCATTAGTATCAATAACTCATTAAGAATTAAGTCATTTATAAATTATTCGTGTATGTTTTTACGATAGATAAAACTTCTATGGCCTGCGCGGCAAGCGCTAAAGAAACATAAAAGAATTTATTAATACTTTACCAATTACCCAAATTCATTGCAAGTTCCACGTAAAACTCTTGTCTTTTTTGAATATCTTCAATGGTATCACAAATATTTGCATCAAGTTCTGTATGAGTACAATAAACTCCAACACAAACATCTTTATCTGGTTGAGGAAGTAATTCGCAGATTGAAACATCCTTACTTGTCTTTGCTCTATCTTTTATACAAGAAACAAAGTCTGGATGTTCATCGCAAAAAGATAATGGTTGTTCAAAATAAGTTAAACAATTAGGATTACTTCCACACATAGAAATATCTCTTGCTTTTAATGCAAGACAAGTTTCTTCCATCTCACCTTCTAGATGACCACAAATCTCTGCAGTTATTTCATCAGATTTACCCCATTGATATAAATTACTCATAAAACTAAAATAACATTTTTCTTTTTCCTCTTTGTTTTTTTGTGCTGTATCTAAATAATCAATATCACTACAAAAATCAGCATTTTCACTTGACACTGCGAGCATAAAATAACAAACATGTTTTGCATCATCACCAACATGGTTTGCATCTTGATCTTCAATGTTTTCACAATAAGAAGAATCTTTATTTGCATGAGCTAAACAGATATTTTTATCATTTTTTGCTTCTATATCTTCTTCATTATCTATTTTAATCATTTCACAGAATTCAGCATTATTATTTACAAGAGCAAGACAATGATATTTATTACTTGAAATGAACTCATTTGTTAGAGGAAGTTTTTTACAAAGGGTGTTTGAAGGATTATCTGGAACAACAATATTTTCTAATTCTTGATTAATTCCGCCATCATCTTCGTCTTCACCATCATCTACATTCCCTTCATCAATATCTTCATCATCTTTTGTACTCCCACTGATTGAATCACAAATATTTTCTTCAGCTGTCCATATACATTCTTCATGCAGCAAACATCCTTCTTGATTTCCATCATAATCTTGGCAGAAGATTTCTACTTCTCCAGAATCTTGTTCTGTTGTAGCACAACCACTAATAAAAATTAATAGAATAATTAATATTATAGTTTTTTTCATTGTTTAAATAACCAATCTAATAATCTCTTTATAAAATTATCAGAATTCTTTACAACTTCTCCAGTTATATCATTATTAGAATCTTCAACAACATTTCCTCCATCATCCCCGCCACCAGAATCATCTCCTGCTACTCCATCATCTCCATGTATAACATCATCATCGGGACCTACTACGCCTACAATTCCTTGGGGTCCTGGAGCCACATTATTATTACAATTTTCTTCTCCTTCTTCACACATACCCCCATCAATTATATTTGGAGCAGGCGATACATCCCCATTATTTTTGTCCATTGGAGATTTATCTACAATCATGTCTGCTTTATCTATTGTATTAATAGAATTGTCTATAACATCAATTTGTTGTTTTATTTCATTTGCTTTTGTAGTATCTGATTTTATATCGTTTGATTTTTTATCAGCATTGTCTACAATTTGATTAATCTGGTCATTTGTAATAATGTCAGTGTTCCCATCATCATCTATTACTATCTTATCTCCGTCTTTTATTCTTTCAGCATTAATCTTTGACATAATTAAACTGCAAGATTCTTTATCATACACTCCTAATTTTGCACACTCTTTAGGAACTCCTTCTTTTATTATGTCATCATTACAATTTTCTTCTCCTTCTTCACACATATCATCATCTATTAGATTAACTTCTGGCTTGTTTATTGTAATATTTTTTTCTTCCATAATCTTCTTACATTCTTCAACATCTAACCCAATACATTCTTCAGGCATATTTATTCCAATACCTTGCTTTCTTCTTTGTTCTTCTAATAATTTTCCACATTCTTCAGGAGTTTCAACATCTGCTTCTTGGCATATTTCTGGAATAGCATCTTGCATAATTCCTCCTTGCAAGATTTCTTCACATTCTTGGGGTGAAACAGGAGTTCCTCCTTTCATACATTCTTGAGGAATATCTGATGTTTCAACAGGTGGAGGAAGCATAATCCCAAATTCTTTTATTAATGCTTCATCACAAGCCATATCCCGAACAAAATTCATTCCATCTAAACAGGTGCTTGGAATTTCTTCAAGACTAATTCCTTTACTTTTAAGATATGGAATTTCTCCTTCAATGCTTATATCAGAGACTTTTGCATACAAAAGTTTAGCGCATTTAAAAAAATTATAAGTTCCAGATTCCTGACATTCTGAAGGCATTTTTTCTTTTATAAAAACTGCTTCACATTCTTCATTTGAAAATGCTTCTCCTTGACATCTTTGAGGAAGTTTAATTTTTTCACAAGCTTCAGGAGTTAAAGCACCTGCATCAATACATTTCTGCGGAAGATTTTGATTTAAAGTAAAACTTTCACATTCTTCTTTTGTATAATAACCTGCATCTTTACAAGGACGAGGAAGATTAACAATTTCGTCACATGCTTCAATATCATAAACACCTCTTTCTTTACATTCACCAGACATTAATTTAAATTCTTCATCAGAAGGTTTTGATTTTTCTTTCATAATCTTTTCACATTCTTCAGGAGAAATAGGTTGCCCATTTTCAATACATTCATTTGGAATTTTATCTTCATTAACAAGTTTTTTTCCACAAGCTTCATCACCTAAAACATTACCATTTTTAATACACTCTGAATCAGGTTGATATAAAGCAATAATAAACTTCTTGCATTCTTCTCCGTCCCTAATTCCTGCTTCTGTGCATTCTGCCGGAACATATTTATTTAAAATTTCTTTTTCATAATTTTCTCTTTCATTAGTTTGAACATCTTTAAACATCCCTATTTCTTTGCATGCAGATTCATCATTCTGAAATTCACACCTTACTGCCAATGATTTAAACTTCTCACATTTTGTCCTTTCACTTGTTAAAGAAATTTCATCACAATCAGCATTTTTGGGGTTAGTCATACTAATTTCTACTTGCTTTTTTATTTCTTCAGAATCTTGTTTTTGGACTTCTTCTATTCTATTATTTACTTCATCTTCAAGCCAATCAGGAGCATTATTTTGGCATTTTTCATCGTTTAACATTAATTCATAATCTTGTTTAGCAAGCTCTTCACAATATTCAAGAATTTTCTCAGAATGTTCTATAATTAATTTTGTTTTTTGTTCTTCTGTTAAATACTTTTCAAAAAATTCTAAATTTAAGTTTTCATTTTCATTTATTTTAGACTCTGTTTCTGCTATATTACTTTTAACTTCGTCTGCTATTTTAGGAGTTGTTTTTGATTGAATAATTTTAAGCATCTTAATAGCTGATTCTATTTCTTTTTTTGCTCTGTTTTCTTTTCCTAATTCTAGATTATTAATTGCCGAGTTTAGTTCTTTTTCCCTAATTTCTAAAGCTAACATAACTTTATTATCTCCAGAAGAGAAAAATAACTTAATATTATCTGTAAATCTATTAAATCCAGAATAAGTTTGAGTTTGCTCTTGAGCTAAGATTAAAGGGGAAACTAACAAAATTACTAATAAGAATAGGACTATCACTCTCTTTTTCATAATTTCTGTTATGGGTAAAACTGCTATATAAATTTATCTTTTATAATATTTGTGGCCTGCGCGGCTTTGAGCGCTAAAGAAACGTTTAAATATAAAGATTAATTGCAATTTTTATGAAATTCTACAAATTTGCAACATATTTAACAACGCCTGGAGATGAGCCAATTGAAACTGCTGCTTATTACTTTGCATTTGATGGCGGAATCCCAGTAAAAGAAACAATTGTAACAATTTCTGGAAATCCTTCCTTAAGATCTGCAAAATTAGAAGAAGTAACAGAAAAAGAATATACAAAAGCAATTAAATAAGTAACACAAACCAA
>JAHJUI010000015.1 GCA_018829185.1 Nanobdellota archaeon
CTATTCCAACAGTAGATCGCAAAGTAAATAATGTCTTATTTTTTTTAATGACTGCAAAGATCATATATAATAAACAATAGCTTAAATACAGAGTATAATGTTATGAAAAAGACAATTAATACAGAAAAAAGTTTTATTCCGTTTGCTAAATCTGGTAAGAACATATACAACAAAAATCCTAAAACTAAAAAAATAAAAGATAATAATACCATTCTCACGATTTTTAGAGAACGAATTTTGCCAAATTCTTCATATAATTCAATCCTATCCCTACATATTTCTATCTTTTTTTCTAATTCTTTAAAATCAGTTTTCTCTTCTTCATCAACAGAATCTTTAATTTTAGACTTAACATTTCCTAAATTAGTTACTTTATATGCTTTAAATTTTTCAATAAAATCTTTTATAAATAAAAAAACAAGGAAGCCCCCAATAATTGCAATAAGGCCTACCAAAACATAAAAAATTTCGTTTAGGGGATCTGATGAATACTTATCAATGCTCCATAATGATGCAAAAAATAAACCTATGCAAATAACTCCTAAATTTTCTTTAATTTTTATTATAGGGTCCATTATATCATCAATTCACATAATTAGAGCATAATATGTTCTATTTAAAATTATAGACCAAGCTAAAAATTTAGTAAAGAGTATTGGTCCAACACTTGGAGATGATTATGTGAGGGGTGTTCAACAGGTAGAAGGAGAAGATGTTGCCGTATTAGTTTGGGGAATAGAAAATGGAGTAGATTATGGTTATGATACTTGTTTTTTAGTTTGGAGAAATACAAACGGAGACTTAAGCCACAGATTTATTACAGATTCTAGCGCCAATAAAGGTTATTTAAGTGCAGATATCACTGCGGATAATGATAATATTTTAGTTTCTGTTAAGGGAAAAGAATTTAGAATAAAAAGAGAATCACTTAGTTAAAATATTTACCAGCATGAAGGAATTAGTTTTTGTTTATTTTCAGGATCATAATGAACATCTGTAAATAAAGCAAATTTAAGGTTTTGCATAAGGTAGTTTTATTTTAAGGATATTTAAATGTAATTGTAAGAAGCACGCTGACCGCAGATTTAAACACTTAATCTACTTTGCGATCTACTGTCCAATTAACAATATAATAAAATAGTAAAAAAATTGAGTTAAACCGCTTTTTTAAAAAATTCTTGAGCCATTTGCTTTAAGCGCATCTAAAACTTGGGGCAATAAACTTAATCTAGCTCTTTCACTAAGATCATCCGCACTACAAGTTTCTGCTAAATTTGTGATGGTTCTTCCACTATCTTCATTCCTACGCATAACTTCCCATCTTGAGGGAAAATCTCTTTCATCTAAAACTTCAAAATAATGCCCTTCTTGTCCAGGTTTATCTCCCGGAATTGTTATTACAAGCTGTGATTGAAAAACTGCATTACCATTTCTCTTTGAATGATCTATAAATGCAACAGTGCCCCTTCTACCATCAGGCAATTCAAAAGATGCATGATACCAGTCAGGACAAGGATAACTATGGGTTTGCATTGATGGTGCTCTATCGCTCCTTAAATAACCAATGATTTCTTGTGTAGTCATTTTTTAATCTCCAATTTGGTGTCAAACTGAAAAAATAAAGTAGTATTTAAACCTTTCTATTTGTTATTTCTAAAGAGTAGTAATAAAACGAAAGATTTATAAATGGTCCTATCTTAGAAATTCTGAGGTAATTAAAATGGCAGATATACCAACAATTCATAGTACATTTGAATATGCAAAAGGACAAAAAGTTTCTATGAAATATGGGACGAATCTAACTAGCTCAGATGAAGATTTAGATACCTTAGCGAAAAGTTTAGCATCAGGGTCAGATACTACTGCATATAAAAATTCAGATGAACAAGAAGTGATAAAAGTATCTAGAAAAACCGGCAAAGTTTTCCTCAGGGGGGGATTAAGCCCTATAGATCTTGAAGACTTAGCAATAAGAATAAGTTTTCATTTATTCAAAGAAAGAACATTTGATGATGGAAAATAAAATGAAATATGATAATACACCCCAATTAATGACACATTATGTGTGTTATTCTGAAAGAATACGCAGAGGCATCATAAATGGTGCCAAGACTTTAGCCGGCGGTTTAGTACTATATGCTGCCCTTTTCTTGGCAGGAAAGGCTGCTGTAGATAAGAGCAATGAAAATTACAGGACCGCAGAACAATTTGTTGCAGAAGCATCAGTTATCCCACTAGAAGGGTATAATTCTGCATTAGGTTTACGTTCAGCTCTTGAACAAGAAAGGGCAAGGGGTTTATAGGAAAAGGCCAGATATACATTGGGATTCTTTAGAAAGTGTTGCAATGAAAACACTTAGAACTTTAAATAAAGATCATATAGATGAACAAGGAAATATTCGTCTAGGTCACGAAAGAGATTTAGTTAAAATAGATTTAGATCTTAGTGGCAATTAATTAATTTCTACTTTTGTTCCAATTGATTGTCCAGGTAAACCTTTTTCAAATTTAGTTAAAACTGCACCAGAATTACCATGTGCTTTCTTAACAATTCCTTTAATTTCTTTTCCAGCAGGGCTCTTCCAAACAACAACTTTACCTTTAAGCTTATCAGCTTCAACTTTATCAACAGTTCCAGCTATTTTTACAACCATCTCTGAAGTCTTTTGTGTTCTTCTTGATCCCCGATAGTTTGATATTACGCCTTCCATTTTACATCATTATTTCAATTTCTCCAAACAGTTCTTTTAAACTTTCAAATGTTTTTTGTTTAATCATAACTCTAGCTGGCAGTTCTGCACCGTTTATAACCTTTTCGAATTCAACCAATTCCATTGTTTTTGGTTTATCTAAACTTCCATCAGCTTTAATTTTTGCTTTTTGATATTCTCTTTCTTTAGCTCCTAAATCTGGAGTGATATACGCAAAACCTTCTAAAATCAAAGCCTGTCCATTCTTATCACCATATCTAAATTTAATAGTAGACCTATCTAAGGCATAATTTTTCTCTCTTTGCATGAATTCAACCAAAGTTCTAATAAAGGAGCTTGCTTCTCTACTAACTCTGTCTAATTCAGCTCGAGTAATTTTCTTAGCCTTATAATCTGTATTTGCTTGAATAACATCCTTAAAAGTATCTGCCAATTTTAAGGATAATTTATTTTTCTCACAGAATTTTTTAAACTTTCCAACCAATGTTTCTGTTTTAGTTTTCTTATCTTTCAATAAATCTCTTACAATGCCCACACAATTTTCATAAACTTTTGTAATAGTTTCTTTTTCTCTTTTCTTATCAATTTGATAGAATAATTTCTTAATTCTCTTAAGATAATCTTCAGTATCCTTTAAAATTTCATCAACTTGTTTTCCAGTAATTTCCTTAACTTTACCATGTTCCATATCTTTAAAGAATTTCCTAATTTTTTCTAAATTATTTACATATTTCTTTTCCAACATCTTTTCTTTCTTAACAAAGATTTCATCAAGCAATTTTACAGTTTCTTTTGGGGTTGGTGGTGCAATACCATACAACATTAAAGCTGCTTGACTCGGATTCAAAGTAGCATAATACAAATCTTCTCCAGCAATATTCAATAGTTTCTTCTTAGCTCTTTCTAATAATCTTTCGCCAACATCCATATGCATATCAATTGCCTCAGGACTTGGTCTAATGTGTCCCATCTGCAATAATAATTTCCAAGGCATAAATACTCCCTTGTCATAAAATGGAACTCCATCTCTAAGCAAAGTGAACATAACTGGATGAGCATCTCTTATTGCTTCCCAGAAATCAGTTAAAACAAAAATTTGTGGATGAAATTGAGTTTTTACTCCAGCAATTTTTGCAGCTTCAAAACTTAAACCAAGAATAATGGCCCTTAATTTATCTTTTAACTCTGCTCTAGACATTCTTTTTACATCAGTATCATCAACAATTAAGTAAACATCAATATCATTTGCTTTTTCTCCTCTAAAAAATGAACCTGCAGCAACGTAACTTGTAATATACTTTTCAAATTTCTTGATAACCATATTTTTGTGGATTTCAGAAACCCTAATAGCTGCAATAAATTCAATTGGATCCCAAATTGGGAAAGCAGTAGCAATCTCATGCAATACTTCGTATTTTCCATCAAAACAAGACTCTCTAACTTCTAATAATGAAAGAACCTCTGGAACTAAATTCTTATCAATTTCTTTTGCAAGTTTAGCAATTGGTTTTGCTAATTTATCTCTCATAGCAAAAGTTTTTTCTTTTGAATCATCAATTAAGACAAGTACATAGATTTTTTCTTTATCCTCTTTCCTTGGAGCTAGAATCGCCACACCTGCAACTTCCTTATGTGCTTTAGAAACCTTTTCTTTAAACTTTTCAACTTTAGGTTTAATTTTCTTGATTTTATCTTGTAAATCTTCTTTTTGATCTTCTAAAGATTTTAAATTAGGTATATTTGAAAAAGTTGAAGTTAAATTAGTTGGTAAGGCAGGCAAGGCAGGAATTTTATCTGTCATTTCAATTATCTAGGAAAATCTTTCATTTATAAAGGTTTTTATAAGAAAAAAGAAAAAATTTAAAGTAAATTATTTAACTCTTCAAGGTCCTGTTCTATACTGTCTAAATCAGAAGTGTCTAAACCTTCTTCGTCAACTTGCAAGCTGAACTCTGGTTCGTCTTCTGATGTATCTTCTACTGTAGTTTGTGTACATGAAGTTATTACTAAACATATTACTAACAGTATTCCAACAATTGCAGATGGTTTCATTTTATGCAATATCCGTTGGAATTGCTAGATTATATTTCTTTCCTATCCCGTTGTTATCACTTTCTTCGATTTCTACTTCCTCAATTTCATCTACACACTCATTTTTAATAAATAATTGACCTTCTTCACAGATAACATCAAATTCTTCCATGATCGATGCTTTACCTTCTAATTTGAACGGTATTCCCGCTGGATTTTCCCAATCTTTGCCTATGTAAACTAAATCTTCTTGGTATTCTCCATCAACATATAAATCAAATTCAATTACATTGCTTGTACTTTGGAAGTGAATTCCATCAAAATGTGGGCCTACCCAAGCCTTGAATTTAATTTCATTGTCGGTCCATTCAAAAGTGTCGAATTGCTCAAATGCTTTTATTCCAACATTGAAGAATTCTCCATCAACAACTTTTATTGTACCCTCCATTAAATATCCTGCTGGTACTTCATCTAATGTTGATTCTTGTAAAGAATCTCCTGACCAATCAACAAACCATGTGTTTTGCTTACAGTTTGCTTGCCATATGAAATAACCCAAATCATAACCTGGCCTGTAATCTGGTCTGTCTTCCCAGCAGGTTTCTGTTTCATTAATAAAACCATCATCACCTTCTCCGGTTATACCTTTTATTTCATGTAAGATATCTCTAAGTATTTTTTGTGCAGAACTTAAATCTTGGTGAGCTGCCTTCAAAAGAGCGTGAGCTTCTCTTACTAGTTCTGTATCTTTACCATGAAAATCTTCTAAAATTTCTTGAGAGTCATAGTATTTGTCTCTTGCAGATGCAACTAATTCATTGAAATTATTAATTAATTTAGACAATTCTCCGGTATCATAACCTGATTCTCCTGCCCTATCAAGAATTTTATCTAATTTAACTTCTAATTGTTCTGCCCTTACAATAATTTGTCCTATTCTATTCTTATACAAATTAGTTACTCTGTGTTGCAAAGTAGGTTTTATCTCTTGTAAAAGAGCCCTTAATTCATCTACTGCACCTTCAAGTTCTTCTTTAGTTGTTGCATTGTCTATTATTTCTTTCAATCCATTAACTTTGTCCATTTGAGCTCTTATTTCATTTAGTTGTTCATCTGTTTCTTCCATTGTTAGGTCTTCATCTAGCTTTATTTTATTGTAAACTTGGTCTAGATATTTTATTAAAGCGTCTGCTGAATGTATGGCATATTCTTTTCCATAACCTAAGAACTCTTCTTTTACACTTAAGCAATCATCGCCTCCCGAATCTTGACATTCTTGCCATTGAGGTTTCATTTGTTCTAGTTTTTCTTTTTTCTCTTGTAATTGATTTCTCTTTTCTTGGTAATATTGCTTTGCTTCTAAATAATTGTGTTTTGCTTCTTCTATATCTTGTGTTGTCTCTTGTTTTCTTTCTTGCCAGTTTGCTTTTAGTTGTTGTGCTTTTACAAGATATGGTTTAGTATCATCTCCATTATCTGCGAAAGCTAAAGGTGAACCGCCAACAACAAGTAACATAACCAATACTATTGTTAATATCTTTTTCATTTTATTCCTCCAACATGATTTTAATAAAGTTAAATAGTTTAGTTTGTTTATAAAGATACTTTACAGAAATACTTTACGAAGCTTTATACTGCCAGAATTCAATAAAGAGTAAGATTTATATAGAAAAAAACCAGAAAAGGTATTATGAAAAAACTATTATTATTAACAATCATTTTGTTTATTCTTTCTAATGTTAATGCTACAACAATTCATGGAGGAATATATGATTTTAATTTAGATTTATTAGAAAACACAATTATTGAAATAGACACTACCCCAAAACAAAGCATTGTTGCTAAAGATGCTTACTACAGTTTTGAAGTTCCCGAAGGAAGCTATATTTTAAGTGCTTCTTATTCAGAAGAAGGATATATTTTGTATGAAATTGATGAAGAAATTCAAGTTGTTGGAGATGGAGATTATGTTTTTGATTTGATTTTATTACCTGCTATTGATGACGATTTTTATCAATGGGTAGATTTTGATGTGGATAATCCTTATAGCGGAGAAAGTTTTAATTATTGGTGGGCCATAATAATAATTATTGTTGTAATCCTTTTAATAATATTGTTCTTGAAGAAAGAACCAAAACCAATCTTAGAGGGCGATATTTCAGACAAAGTATTAGAAATAATAAAAAAACAAGGAGGAAGAACAACACAAAAAGAAATAAGAAAACAAATTCCAATGAGTGAAGCAAAAATAAGTTTAGTTATATCAGAATTAGAACATAAAGGCATTCTTAAAAAAATAAAGAAAGGGCGTGGAAATATAATAATTTTAGAAAAACGTTAGATTTAAAAGCATTAATTTTTCCTTACTTTTACATGGGCCTGTGGTCTAGTGGCTATGATATCGCCCTTACAAGGCGCAGATCCCCGGTTCGAGTCCGGGCAGGCCCACTAATTAACTTCTAATAAAATATAATAAAAGAAAAAGAGAAAAAATTTATCTTAATACTTCTTCCGGCACTCTATAAGCTTGATTAGCCATTAACCTAAATCCATCACCCTTTGGTTTTGCTCTTTGACCTTCCATACCCATATTTGACCTAATCATACCACCAAAGATTCTTGCTACTTCTTTTTTAACCTCGCTTGTGCCAAAATCAACATCTCCAAAAGAAATATTATTGGTTGTACAATAAATTTGTTCTGCTATTCCCCACATACCACTTTCTCTTTCAGTTGTTCCAGCAGTTAACATCAAATATCCATCAACAACGCCAGCAATATCATATCTTGCACTGAATTCTGGATTAGCATCTACAGGTTCTGCTTGAGAAGTTTTCTCATTAGCTTCTTTTATTGCAAGTCTGACTCCACTTAATTCTGTAACATATTGGTCTCCTTCATCAGCTGCTTCCGCAAATTTATAATGTTGAAGAGCTAATCCAAGTTCCCCATTAGCCTGATTTTGAGCAGCAATTTCTGCCCATGCTTTTGCTTTTTTATCCTTGTATTCATTTCCACAACTAACTAAACCAACTGCACCAGCAGCTAAAGCTAAAACTAATGCGCTTGTTATAGCCATTCTTCCTATTCTATTTGTCATTTTAATTCCCCCCCCAATTATTTATGATAATTAGGTAAAAATAGGAATAAGAATTAATATAAATAGTTTTCTAAAAGAAAATATCCTGTGTAGTAAAGTGACATATGTCACTAGTAGATTTACATTAAATTGAACCATCTAAATTTCTAATTAATAATAAAATGTAAAGTGTAGTTAAGCTCGTATCTGCCAGATTTTCGACTGTTAATTCCTTATTACAGAATTTA
>JAHJUI010000016.1 GCA_018829185.1 Nanobdellota archaeon
AAGAAAATATGGCTCTGTTTTGAGAAACAAAACTTTTGCAACCCAAAAAGTGGAATTGATAAGCAAATTAATTGCTTACAATTTAGATAGAAAGCAATTAATTTTTAATTACTTTTTTAAGGGTTGCACCAGAGCTTGTTAGAATAAAAAAGAAAAAAAGAAATTAAGGTTTACAGATTACACCCAGACAAATTACATTAAGATTTCCATATCCTGCTGGACCCCGACTACCTGCTGGCATAGTTGGTGCTGGAGCGACATTATTATTTCCATCACAAACATAATCTCCATTACTTTGTCCATCCCCATCAGAATCTACGCCCCTAAATATGTGTGTACAATATGCTGAAGTTTTAACATTTGGTACGGTCTTAGCTACATCGCAATAATTTTGACAGTTTGCTTTTGCTAAATCCATGTCATAAGCACCAGCACTTCCACCAAAGATATTTCTTAATCTTTGATTCAAAGTTCCTGCTCCGCCTAAGAAAATTATGGAGATTACTAGTAACACTAAAATTGCTAAGATTATGATAATAATCATATTCATAGAAATTCCTTGTCCTCTTTTGTTTTTCATCATTAAACCTCCTTTTAGTTTTAAATTATTATATCTTTATCCAGTAACTTACTTATTTAAAACTTTTGTTTACTTCAAATTGAAACACATTCTGTTCCTATCCATTTACAACAATTTATTGGGTCATCTAAAGTATAAAAACCGCCACCTTCATCCTGTAAAACACAAGTTTGAATATTACAAAAAAATGGGTTATTCAAAGAGGTTAAATCTTCACATTTAATTTTTTCTAATGGATCTGATTTACAATACCACGCTTCTTCCAACATACCTTGTTTAGGAGATTTACACTTTGGCTTTCCAACATCTTGACAAGAATTTTTTTCGCAAGAATCTGGAAGATGTTTTCCCCCCGCAACTTGGTAAAAAGATAAACAAGATCCTATTTCATCACAAGATTCACAGGTCCCATCCGGCCCCATAAAACTATACCAAGCATCTGGTTGCCAATAACAACCTTGCAATAAAGAGTCTCTTTTAACTAAACAATCATCTTCAATAATTGCGTTACAATTTAATAATTCATTACTTTTCTCTAAAGCCATACTGAAAAAATTGCCATACTCAGTATTACTAAATTCAGAAAATTCTCTTAAAAGTTGTCTTAATTTAAATAATCCCTGGATTTCGTCCTTTTCATTTTCAATTATAATTAAAGCAATATAATATAATGCATTATCTGAATAAATGCTACTCCCATATTCACTATAAACTTTTTCAAATTTAATTTTAGCTTGATCATAAGATTTAGATTCATATGATTTCATAGCTTCCCCATAAAGAAATTGGGCATTAATTTCATATTCCTCAAAAGCAATACAAGGCACTTTACAACAAGTCCCTTTTCCTTGATAATCTTCTCTTTCCATCCTTTTTGGGCAAGTTTCCTCCGGCCCACACAAATTATTACAAGAAGTTAATTCTTCACATGTTTTAAATTTAAATAATGGAAAATTAAAATGCCTTTCAAAGTCAGTACCTTCACTAGTAATGAAAGACCCAGAAGAAACCAAACACAAATAAACGAAATCCCCTTCTTCATGTCTAAACAACTTTGTTGGATTTGTTTCTAAAACAGTAGAATCTAAAGAATTAAGATCTGGATAATTCTTCCATAAATGTAACATCTGACCCAGACTCATTGCATCTTGGGGTATTAAACTTCTTTTTATTGAATTAAAATAAATTTCCAAGGAATTTAAAATTACATCATGTATTTCTTCATTTAAACCATATCTTATTTCATCATTTTCGTAATAGATTTCAGAGTGTTGAACGAAAGAGATATCTCCAAATGAATCCCCTTCCTGGATAAAAGAAGAAAAAACTATGCAAGTTTGAAGGTTGGGTAAACCTTTTCCAACAGAATCAAACCAAATCCCATCATCTAAATTTTCCACATAAAATTTCTCTTGGAAGGGTTTCAAATCTATTCCAGAATCACAAATACAGTTATCCCCCTCCATGTTCTTACAATGCTTATAAGCATTTAACAAAAGGTCTACTGCTTCCTTTTGCTCTACATCATCTTCCCAAAACTTAATAGAATCTATAAAACTTCTAACACCTGCATTCGCGCTAGTAGCAAATACAACTCCAACTATAATTATCACCAATACTATAATCCCATTCACAACAGTTTTTGAGATTAAACTTGTTCCCACTCTAGCCTCCAAGTCCCAAAAACAATTTAGGAAAATTTTTAATTATTTCTGCAAACTTATCTCTCATCAACCAAGCTACAAAAATAACAATAAAAAGAACAACTAAAGCTAGTATAATCTTTCCTAAAAAATCCCAAGCTAAATCTCCTCTTTTCATATTCCTAAATTTATTTTTTGTATATTTAAACATTACCCAACTCCCAATATAATCGAATTAGTTAAAGCGACAAAGATTAAACTAACTAAAAAAGTAATAATTACGTAAAGTAATGTACTGCTTATCAAATTTCTACTCAAATAATATTCTTCATTTAATTTATCTGGACCAAATTCAATACTGCTAGCCAAGACAGTTAATATTACTACAATCTCAACAACATAAATCCCCACAACTAATTGAAAATAATAACTAGGTATAGTCTCAGCTGCTTTAAACAAATTAGCAAAATTTAGCATACCCCCAAACTCCCCCGCTTCCTCTGTAGTTAAACCAGAAACTAAATCGGATAATCTAGTAATAATAGTGACCATCATTGCACTCAATCCAACAACTATACCCGCAATAACTGGAGCTAAAAATTTAATTTGACTTTTCATACTAGAGATAATTTCAGACAACAAATCTTTCAGTCTTTCATTAACTCTATTAATATTCGTAATATAATTAGAAATACTGATTACCGACCTAGAAACAATTTGTGGTCCTTTCTTTGCACTTTCTACAATAACTTCCATTGCACTCTCAATTAAAGCACTGGGATTTCCAAGAATTGCCCCATTTTTTTTATTAAAAATAGCTTCATAAAGATTCATACCCAATTTCCTAATATTATTACTTATTCTCTTAAAAAACAATCCTGTTGGAGTGTCAGATAAAGTATTTCCCACTTCTTCAAGCGCAATTTCAGTAGGAATTCCATCTCCAATTCTTGTACCTAATTGGAATAAAGCACCAGAGAATTCATTCTCCATTTTTTTAGTTTCATTACGTACTTTAATTAGTTTCCCGCTTTTCATCCTATAATAAACAGCCATTCCTAATGCTATCCCCAAAGGAACAAATAAACTCAAAGCTAGAGCCCCAATTCCAAATGGTCCATTACCTTCATAATACCCCAAGAAATTCCCCATAAAGTCTCCAATAAAAATATCAAATTCTGGATCAATAGCATGCATAATTAAAGGCGAGAATCCAATTAAAACAAAGAAAAATCCCAAGAGCACAGGTCCAAATTTAGAAACCTTCCTATCGTAACCAAATTGGCTTTCCCCATAACCAGTTGGCCTTTTAGACAAAATACTTTTTCCATAAAAATAAACTGCTATTGGTAAAATTAAATTATAAATCAAAGCCATATGATACCATTTAATTGAACCTTGCATTAAGGTACCAACTAAAGGAAAAATAATCAAAGTCAAAATTGGCAATATGACCCCAAGCATATGCAACATAGTAATTGGATTTTTCAATTCTTGTGCATAATGCAGCATCCTATCATGAATTCCTTCTAAAATAACCTTTAATGATCTCTCCAATAACTCAATTCTTCTATCATCATTAGGTTCATACAAACTACTTTCTACTAAATGAAAAGCATTAATAAATTCTAGATTATATTTTCTCCATCTTTTTAAATAATTTTCTAAACTTTGTTTGATAGTTCCAAATTTTCCAGTTTCTAGATCCCAAAAAACTTTTCTCAAATCTAAAGCTAAAGGATTTCCCAAATGGTCTGCTGCAAATTTAATTGCATGTTCTAAATTAGAAGTATGCCTCATATAAATTACCATATATAAAATACACAAAACCATCTGGTTACTTGCTTTCAATCTCCAAGAATCTGCAATGTAAACTGGAATTCTGGTTAAAGGCTTTAACAACAACAAACTAAACAACATTAAAATAATTCCAAATAAAAATGCTATTGATTCTTGGCCCAATAAAATAGGTAACAATCCTGCAAACAAAGAAACTAATATTAGAATTATAACTGAAAAAATAGCAAAACTATAAGCCTGATTTGCAGTTATATCCAAATGAGCAAATTCTATTGCTTCTTCAATATCTTTTCTGTCTTTTTGTGACGGCTCAAATTTAAGGTTTCCAAATACTTTACAAAGTTTTTCATAAGTAGAAATTCGTTTATTTAATGCTTCTTTTTTAAATGTTATATATTCCTTAGAAAAATTAGGGTCTGGCTTATATTCGGTAACATCTCCAAGTTGATCTTCTACTTTCTTTCTATATTTACTTAAAATCTTCTCTGTCTCTTTATCCATTGCTTACCTCTTTTGTGATTCTTTTTTAACTTCTTTCTTCAACCATTCATTCCAATCAAAAAATATTCTATCATTATCTAAATAACCTTTCTTTTCTCTAACTTGATTTGAAATATTATGAAATTCATCATTTGATTTAATTACAAAATCCGCTTCAAGTAAATTAAGCATATTTGATTCATTCGCAGTTTTAACCAACTGTTCTTTTATTTTTGCTCTTAATTGAATATTATTCCAAACAGCATCCCAATCTCCAACCCAATCTTTAACCTCTCCTGCAACATTCTTTATAATTTCTGATTCGCCATTTATTAATGCATCTGTTGGTTCTAATTGATCTGTTTCGACATTATATTTCATTAAATCTACAAAAGCTCCTTCTCTTAAAGGATCTTTTTCCCATTCCTTCCTAATTTCAGTTATACTAATTACTCTTCTCCATTTATGTAATCCATTTGGACTTTTAACAGGATTAACAACAACTATTATGTCTGTTGCTTTAAAACTAGTTCTTGGAACACCCAAATCATTTACAACTCTATCAAAAACAGCATATGGACTTCCACCATGAATTGTACCTGCAACAACATTTGCTAATGCTCCAACTCTCATTGCCTCATACAATGCTAAAGCTTCTTTACTTCTAACTTCTCCCACAATCAAACTGCTATCCCCCATTCTCAAACTGGTTCTTATTCCTTCCTCTGCTGACATCTCAGAACTACCCACAGATAAAGCAGCTCTAACCTTCAAAGGTTGAATATTATAACCTAATTCTCTAAGTGATTTTGTTGGAAGTTCTAAGGTATCTTCAATTGTAATAATCCTATACTTCCTCATTATTTCTACCATAACACCCCCAAGTAAACTTGTCTTTCCGCTGCTCCTTGTACCAGCAACCAACATTGTTCTAGCGCCATCAATCAAAAAACTAAGTAAACCCGCTGCGAGGGGATTCATCATTTTATTATTAATAAACAAAGGCAAAGTCCAAGGTTTATCCCTATGTCTCCTAATTGCATAGCCTAGCCCTAAAGGGTTTAAAGGGTTACTTATTACAGCAACCCTCGCCCTGGCTCCTGGAACTAAAAGATCTGTATCCAAAACAGGATTTGCTTCATCTAGAGGTCTACCACTTAATATCCTTAATTTAGTAGCCCAACCTTCTCCATCTTCCCTACTTGGAATAATATTTGTTACACATTCCCCATGATCTTGATGAACAATAAAAATTGGTGTTGCTCCGATTGGTCCATTAATTGTTATGTCTTGTATTTTTTCATCTTTTAATAAAACTTCAACTAATCCAAAACCAATAGTATACCTCACTAAAACCCTAGCTAACTTTTCAACATCCTTATAATCTAGATCCATTCCCTTATGTTGTGCTAACTCAGCTATCATATCTTTTCCAATATTGTAAAAAGTCTGCCTCATCTTTTCTGGATCAGTAAATTCTTCTGTTGTCGGTTCATGTTCAGCCAAAACATTTCTAGCTAAATCTAATAATTCGTATTCATCTTCAGATAAATTAAACTCAGGAGGAACTAAATGGTATTGGTGTTTAATATCTTCAGGTATATCAAATATCATGACATTGGTTTCTTCATCAATAAAATAAGCATCAATTTCTCTTCCATCTAATGGTGGATCTGCCATTAATCTTGTAAACAAAAAATTAGGGGTGATTATTGGCCTAAAAACCATCCTATAAATTGTCCTATCCCCAATTCTGTGTCCATCTAAATGTGATCTTAAACTTCCAATCAAACTTGTTTTATCTAAAGCAGAAAAAATATCTTGAAGTAAATTTAGATAAACGGTTCTACAAGTTTTAAATTTTGCATTTGTTTCTTTTTCTAAATCAAGATTCTCTTCCCTAATCATTCTTTTAACTTCTACATAGGCCCCAATTGGATCTGTTTTTAATAAATTTGTAACAAGATATCTTACGTTAGCTAAATGATTAGGGAAAAATCTGATACAATCCCCCATGACAGAAAATTGTAAAATTTTTCTCTGCTTCATTAAATGATTATAAAGATTTGCTATTTCTTTCAACATTAAAGTTTGATCATAATCGTATTGATAATTTCTCGTACTAGAAAACATAATTCTTACAACACTAGGAGCTTGCAATAATTTATCTATAACTGAAGCCATTGCTAATCCATTCTCTTCAAGGTAAGGAGAATAAGATAAACCAATAGCATTAATTACCATTATATCTTGTTGACCTTCTTGAATTACTTCAAATTCTCCGGGAGCCAATTTCTTTTTTAAGGGCATATTACCACTCTAATACAATAACGCAAATTATTTATTAGATACTCTTAATTTATTAATTAAAATAGTTTTCGCTTTAAGATGCAACCAACAACATTTAGTGAAGATCCAGGAACTCTATTAAGAGAGCTAGCAAATAGAATGAGAATTCTTGAAGAAAGATATAATTTATCTAGAGAAAGAATTTTTTTAATAAATCAAAATATGATTGACCAATACAAAAGATTGGGAGACGAAATTAGAACTATAAATGAAGATGTAAAAGAAATAAAAAGTGATTTGTCAACAATAAGAGATATTACAAAAAATACAGTAAAAGAATTAGAATTTTTTGCAAGAAAAGAAAACCTCAAAGTTTTAGAAAAATATATTAACCTGTGGAATCCATTAAATTTTGTTACAAAAGAAGAAGTACTTGAATTAATAAAAATTAAAAAAAAGGTGAAAAATGCAAAAACCAAAAAGAAACGAAGAAATACCCGTAAATGATGTTTTAAGCATGAGACAAAACGGGTTAGATAACATATCAATTGCAAAAAGTTTGCAACCTACTTTTCAACCAGAACAAATTTCTGATGCCATGAATCAAGCAGACATTAAAGCATCTATGAATTCTAATGAACCCGGAATTCCCCCGGGATTAAGAGGTGCTCCAAGTCCGACACCAAGAGAACAAATGCGATCATCAAATCAAAGTCCGACTGGAGACTACAATCAATCTGTTCCAGAAACAGTGCCTTCAACTGCATCCCCTATTATGTATCAATCTCAACAGGGGGGATCCCTTTCTCAAAGTTTTGCTCCTATGCCTCAAGATAGATCTAATTATAACATTATAGAAGAAATAGCAGAATCCATAGTAAAAGAAAAATGGGAAGATTTAATTTCTGGAATAGGAGATATAAAACTATGGAAAGAAAAAGTGGATTCAGACATTAGTAGTGTAAAACAAGAAATTCTAAGAACCCAACACAGGTTAGAAAATCTACAAAAAGCAGTAATAGGAAAGATTTCCGAATACCAAGGGAGCATGGAAGAAGTAGGATCAGATATAAAAGCTCTAGAAAAGGTATTTGAAAAGATTATAGGGCCTTTAACAACCAACATAAAAGAATTAGATGCTATTACTAAAAAGTTAAAGAAAAAATAATCACCATTTGGGTCTTAAATCTGAACCACTAAGATTATTGACTATAATCATTGCCATAAAAAGAATAAAAACCACTCCTAAAATTTGTGGTTGAAATAAAAAGGTGGTTACTGCCCCCCTCGGTCCTTCATTAGGAACATAATTTCCAAATACTTTTCCTACTGAAAAAATAACCAAAAAAATAAAAAACATCCAAACAATGCCGGGTGTTCCTATTTTTGACCAAATGGTTTCTTCATCTAATCCAAAGAACATAAAGATCGCAAAAACAATTACCAAAAGGACTAATGCAAATAAAGCCCAAGGTACAATAGCCTCAACCAACTCTAAGGTTCGACTAGCAAACATAGCCAATAATGCTGCACAAAGGGCAACCATAAAATTTATTCTTGAATTTTCAGACAAAATTTTAGTTTTCATTAAAGCTGCATAAGCTATAATCAAAATTAAAACAAAAGAAAAAATTGGAAGAAAGTACTGAATTATACTTAAATCTCCTAAAAAAGTTGCCATTTTATTTTTCTGTAAAGGACTCCTTTAGCCAATCTTCAAAGGCTTTTCCTTTACTTTTACCTGGCGCAGTACTTCCGTCTTTTCCTCTTCCACCATATACAAATACTATTACAATAATAGCAATTCCAATTCCAATTATCAAATTTCTCGCAGTTTCAGTTAATTGCATCCAATCTGGCCAACTTAAACCAGTTCCAGAAGCTAAAGCCCAAATTACTCCAGCTGCTCCAAGAATAACTGCAAAATAAGTAGGAAGAGCTACTTTATTTTTCTCGCCAGACATTAATCCAAAAAATATCAAAAGGCCAATTGCTATAACATAAACCAAAGCCATCTTAGGTAAATAAGTATTTATCTTACTAACAATATCTGTTTTTATAACAACAAGTAAACCTATAACTAAAGCGATTACTAGATTTATGTTGCTTTTCTTATCCCCAAAAATTTTGCCTTTTTCTAAAACTGCAAAAATAATTGCAAAAATAAGTAAAAACGGTAAAACTATATCAAAAATTCCTGCGTCCTGAAAACTGTAAATAAAATCATATGCGTTTGCCATTAATCATCATCTCCTTTATCTCCTTTAAAACTAGGTTTAACAATCATAAACATTGCTCCAATAACAACTAAACCCAATAAAATGCTTGCGAAAATAGTTCCACTCCATGAGACAATTAACCAATCCCAAAAAGTGTCCCACACACTCATTCCATTATCCAAGCTAATTGTAGTTAATAAAATGATAATAATTGAAACTAAACTCACCCCCATTAAGGTCCCTTTCATCTTATCATTTATTTCAAATCCATCTTTATTGCTTCTAAATAAAGTACCGGCTAACATCAAAAATAATACAATCATAACTAATAATAAAACAATATTTGGTAATGCTTGATTAATTATTGTAACAACTTTATTTGTCGCAACAACAATCATACCAATAACAAATGCAACCATTGAATTTATTTGTTTTTTTGGAGTCTTACCATCACTTTCAACACCCAAAATTCTGGTCTTTTCTAAAACTGCAAAGGTTATTGAAAAAACAAGTAAAAATGGTAAAACAACATCAAAGAAACCAAATTCTTTTAAAAATTCTATAGCATTTACCAATGGTGATGTCATAATAAAAATTAAAGAATTAGAAGTATATAAATTTATTGTTTATTCCATCGCAGTTGATACTTTAGATGTCTCGTTTTCATCTTCATAACTTGGAACAGCTGCTTTTGAAATAATCATTATATCCCCAATAGACTTTACTAGTTGGTGTGGCACAATAACTCCTTTAGCACCACCTAGAACTTTATTTAAGTAAGATCTTTTAGTGGCTCTGACTCTCCAACCAAAAATCTTATTAGTTGATAGAACAGCCTCTTCTACATCTCCAAAGTAATTTCCATCATCTGTAAAGACTTCCATATCAAAAACATCGTTTATTTTTTTGGTTTTAAGCATTTTTAAAGCCTCCTTTGAATATGAGTTAAAAAAAGAAATCCTTTTAAGTTTATATACTTTTCTTTTCTACAATGATTAAATACAAAAATCTATCTATTTTGGGAACTTCCCACATAGCAGCCCAAAGTATACAAGAAGTAAAGGACAATGTTGAAGAAATAAAACCAAATATAATTGCTTTAGAGCTAGATTACCGAAGATTTCGGGCTTTAACCTCTAAAAAACCAAGGGGGGTAGCAAATCCATTCCAATTTGGGATGATTGGATTTATATTCAACCAATTAGGGGCATACGCAGAAAAAAAACTTGGGAAATTAGTAGGGATCACTCCTGGTTCAGAAATGGTTACAGCTGCTAAACTAGCCAAAAAACATAAAATCAAGATCGTTTTAATTGATCAAGACATAAGTATTACACTAAAAAACCTATCAAAAGAAATAACAAGGAAAGAAAAGTGGAGATTTATAGCAGACTTATTCAAAGCTGGATTTACTAAAGAAAATAGAATAACAATTGATTTAACAAAAGTACCCGAAGAAGATTTTATTAAAAAAATAATAAAGCAAGTTAAAGACAGATACCCAAGTTTCTATAAAGTTATTGTCAAAGACAGAGATAAGGTAATGGCAAAAAACTTATATACCTTAATTTCAAATAATAAAGATGAGAAAATACTAGCTATTGTTGGAGCTGGTCATGAAAAAGATATGTTAAAAGAAATAAAGAGGTATGAAAAATCGGATTCAGTAAAATCGAGTTAAAACATATTTTAATTGCATCTATATTCTTAGGATTTATTTTTGCATTTAAGGAGTGGGGGGTAAATGTCCCCAATGCATTAACTGGATTAGAAAACTGGCTAAGGTATTTTATAATGGTTATAATTGCACTAATTCTACATACTGTTGGCCATAAAATAGTTGCAACTAAAAACTATGCAGTATCTGAATTTAGATTATGGAATGTTCAAGGGAAAAAAGGCACCTTACCAGTTGGAATTATAATTCCTTTATTATTTTCTTTTGTAAGCAATGGTGCTTGGAATGTGCCTTTAACTGAAAGCACCCTAATGAAAGAAATTCCAGCTTTAAGATCAAAGAAAAAATTCAAATATTTAACAAACTTCGAAATGGGAGTAATTGGCCTAGCAGGCCCTTTGATGAGTATCCTGGTTGCATTAATCTTCAAAGCAGCTAATCTCCCGGGATTTGAAAAATTCATTATAATAAATTACACAATCGGTTTATTTGCATTAATTCCTTTTTCAACATTGGATGGTGCAAGAATATTTTCAGCTTCAAAATACCTTTATATTGGAACAGTTATTTTCTTAGTAGCCACTGTTTTACTAATGCAAGTGACTTCCCTACTTGCTACTATAGTATTTGCACTTATCTTAGCAATAATTTTAACATCAATAGCATTCTATAAATCAGTTTAGACTAAACTATAGAAACCCTTACTTATCAGATAAACTCCACTTAAAAGTAAAAGATGGTTAAATCCCGCAAAAAAACCAATTCCTACAAAAACTAAAGCAATCAAATCCATTATGCTCAATATGTCTTTAATAAAAATTAAGGATTTCAATAATAAATATATAAGTAACGCTACAACAACCCAATTAGACAATCCAAAATTTAATAAGATTAAAGATATTCCTGTTAACACATCCAGTGTTCCCAATAGTTTTATCATGACTAAAAAAGAAAATGGCAAGTATTAAAAACTTTACCCCTAGGCTTTACCAAGAAACTATCTTACATACTTGTAGTAAAAACAATTGTTTAGTGGTTTTGCCAACCGGATTAGGAAAAACAAAGATAGCAATCCTTACAGCAGTTTCTCGTTTACAAAATTATCCCAACTCAAAAATATTGGTTCTTACCCCCACTAAACCTCTAGCAAATCAAATATGTCAAGAATTCAAAGAATGCACAGATATAGAAAATATAACTCTTTTCACAGGAATTATACCTCCTGAAACTAGAAAGGAACTTTGGAAGGAAAACACAGTTATTGTTTCAACACCACAATGTATTGAAAACGATTTAATCAATAATAATATTTCTTTAAAAGATACTTCTTTAGTTGTTTTTGATGAAGCCCATAGAGCAGTAAAAGATTACAGTTATACCTGGGTTGCAAAACAATACCAAAAAAAATCAGATTATGCAAGAATTATAGCACTTACTGCTTCTCCCGGTTCAGAACTAGAAAAAATTACCGAAGTTTGTAAAAATCTTAGCATAGAAGAAATAGAAATTAGATCAGAATTAGATCCAGATGTAAAACCTTATGTTCAAGAAATGGAAATTGAATTAATTAAAATAGACCTCCCAGAAGAACTCAGAGAAGTTCAAAAATTCTTAAAAGATTGTTTTAATTCAAAATTAGTAAAACTAAAAGATTTTGGTTACATCTCTTCTTTCAACAATTTATCAAAAACTCAACTACTTGGAATTCAAAGATCTTTGCAAGGACAAATAGCTTCAGGTACAAAGGATTTTCAATTATATAAAGCAATTTCCTTCTCAGCAGAAGCATTAAAAGTTCAACATGCTATCGAACTTTTAGAAACTCAAGGAACAAATGCTCTTTACAAATATTTAGACAATATTTTTGAGACCGCATCTAAAACAAAAACTAAAGCAGTAAAAAGTTTAGTAATAGATTTAAACTTTAAATCTGCCTACATAAAAACTAGACACCTTTTAGAAAAAGAAATAGAACATCCAAAACAAGATATATTAAAAAGAATAATTGAAAAGGAAGTTCTCAAAGATCCAAAAGTAAAAATAATTATTTTCAACCAATATAGAGATTCAGCTGCCCACTTAGAAAAAGAACTTAAAAAAATCAACGGAGTAAAGCCAAAATTATTCATAGGTCAAACAAAAAAGAATGGTATTGGGTTAAGTCAAAAAGAACAAATAGCAATTCTAGAAGATTTCAAGGAATATAAATACAATTGCATAATTGCGACATCAATTGGGGAAGAAGGATTAGACATCCCCAAAGTGGAATTAGTAATTTTCTATGAACCAATTCCTTCTGCAATAAGATCTATTCAACGTAGAGGTAGAACTGCCAGACAAGAAAAAGGCAGAATAATAGTTTTAATGACAAAAAATACTCGTGACGAAGCTTATCATTGGACTTCTTTCCATAAAGAAAAAAGAATGTATTCTATTTTAGCAAACTTAAAACAAAAATTGAATCTAAATAAAACACAACCAAGTTTGGATAAATTTATAGAAAAAGAAACAATAAAAATATTTGTAGATAATCGTGAAAAGGGTTCTGGAATTATTAAAAACTTAGTAGATAATAATATAGAAGTAAAAATGCAAACTCTAGCAACTGCAGATTATATTTTATCAAAAAGAGTTGGAGTTGAAAGAAAAACCCCACAAGACTTTGTTGATTCTATAATAGATAAAAGATTATTGCACCAAATAAGAGATTTAAAACAAAACTTTGATAGGCCATTAATAATAATCGAAGGTGAAGAAGATCTTTATTCTTTAAGAAGAATACATCCAAATGCTATTCGTGGAATGTTAGCAACAATTGCCATAAGTTATGGAATCCCAATAATAAGAACTAAAAATTTCCAAGATAGTGCAGCATTATTAATTGCAATTGCAAAAAGAGAACAAGTTGCTCAAGAAAAAGAATTTGGAGTTCGTTTAGATAAAAAACCATTAACAACAAAAGAACAACAAGAATTTATCATTGAAAGTTTACCGGGAATTGGTCCAACTTTAGCAAAATCTTTACTTAAAAAATTTAAAACAGTTAAAAAAATAATAAACGCTAAACCAGAAAAACTTAAAAAAATAGAAAAACTTGGTCCTAAAAAAACAGAAGAAATACAAAGAATTCTAGATGAAGAATATCCAGAAGATTAATTAATTTCCGGAGAAAAACTAATTTTACTTAATTCATGCAACCTACCAATTTGAACACTTGCAGGTAAATTAAATCTTTCTTGTTCATTTCCATTTGGATCTTTTACAATTACTTCTTGATCTTCATTGCCATCAACTGGAATTACAACTGAAAACTTACTTCCAACCATCTCTTTAGTTCCGCCTTCCATTTCTCCTTCAACAGAAACATCAACAAAAGCAAAAGGTAAACCAAAATAATATTCATCATTTCCAACTTCTAAAGACCAACCTTTATCATCATAAATTCCGGGAGCATATCCAGTTACAGTTGCAACATCATTAACTTCTACTCCATCTTTAGTAAAAGTTCCATCAATAACATACAAACTTTCCTTACCTAAATTAGAAACTGCTCCGCCAGTAATTCTATTACCATCTAAAATTTCTCTTATAATCCATTCATTAAATCCACCATATGTTTTACCGTGCCAATAATCTCTCATTATTCCAACTCTTTCTTCCCTATAATAGTCTCCATTAGTGCATCCTAAATAACAACCAGGATTAGATATCACATTAAAGGGAGTACAATCCGGGGCAACACAATTTGGAGCATCCCAAGTAATTGAACCATCAAATTCATACTCATCTGCAAAATCAGCAAATAAATGTCCAAATTCATGTGCAAAAACTAAAATATCATCGGCAGTATTCAAACAAGCAATTCCTTGCCAAGCACTACTTCTTAAATACCGAAACAAATTCTTCACTCCATTGTAATCGGTAAGCACAACAGTATAATCATTTGGACAATTCAAAGAAACTCTTTTTACTTTTCTAGGATCACAAAGTATTGCCTCATCATGTTCACAACCTAAATCAAATTCTCCTAAAACATAATAAAAATTAAAATTATTCAAATATTCATTAAAAGGAACAACATTTAACAATCCATCTTTAAATGTTTCAACATCTTCTAAAAATCTTTCTTCTGTTTCATAATTATCAGCTAAAAAAACTATATTTACATCTCCATTTCCTTCTTGAAAAGCATTACATTCAACATTTTGGCTTAATTGTATTGTTTCTGCCCCCCCATATAATACAAATCCTACAAAAATAATGATAACAGCTACAATCAAAAATACAAACGGTAACCAGCTACTATTAACTTTAATTCCCATAAAAAGAAACTAAACAAAAAAGTATATAAAATTAACTAAACTCACCTAAAATCTTAGCTGCTAACTTAACAGTCAGGTTATTTACATCTTTTCTTGGATTAACCTCAACTAAATCTACACTCTTGATATTACCCAATAGTTTTACTCTCTGAATAAAATGTAAAAATTCCCTTGTAGACAATCCTCCAGGTTCTAAACATCCTGTCCCGGGTGCAGCAGAAGGATCAATAACATCTATATCTAAACTTAAATGTAAAGCTTCAAACTTTCTAGCACTTTCCATTACAGAATCACAAACGTCATCTAAACCATTAAACAATTGTTTCATTGTAAAAAACTTAATACCTTTTTCTTTTAAATAATCAATTTCTTCTTTATGAAAACTTCTTATGCCAACTAAAATAACATTTTCTGCTTTAACAATTCCTTCCTCTATTAAATATAACAACCAATCTCCATGACTTGGAAAATCAAATAATTTAAAAACATCCGGATGGGCATCAAAACTTATAATTCCAACATCCTTAAACTTCTTTTTTAATCCTTTCACAATAGAATAAGTGATAGTATGACTTCCACCTAAAAATACTCCTTGCACTTGAGAAGCTTTTTCTTCAATAGCGCTCATATCTTCTTTTAAATCATTTTTAATCTCAACAGAATCTATTTGATAAAAAGGTTTTTTCCAAAATTCATTAGTATGAATATTTTTGAACTCTTCTAAAATTTTACTCGGAGCTTCTTGACAGCCTTCATTCTTATCTTGAGCACCTTCACTTGTTTCTACTTTTATTATCTTCATTTTCAAGCATTTTTTTATTTAATTTTTCTCCAAATAAAACCCAATATAAAGCTCCAAGACCCATTATACCCAATATCCAAAGTAATGCATCATTCATTTTAAAATCAAAGCAATAAAAAAGCATTTAAAACTATCGTTAATCTGCAGAATCTAAAAGGCCCTGTAAACAGCAATATTCTATTTGAAGGCTTTTCAAATAAACATCATGACCCCACGAAGCAGTATCTGGAAAATCATCTACTAATTGTTGACCCGTAATTAAATTTAAACGCAATCTTAAAAGATCCGTATGATGAACTGGTTGAATTTCAAAGGGTCCATCCGAATAAAGATGTGCTAAACTTAAAAAACAAAGAGCTATTTTATCGTCCCAAAGGGCAAAAAATCCATGGATCATATGACTTATCTCATAAGGGTTGTCTCCTTCCCAAACTTTTTCAAAGTCAGGATGTTCCACATCAATAAAATCTGTTGTTCTACCTTCTTCGGGCCAAAAAAGATGTCTTTTCATGGGAATCCAACATAATCGATGGGATTTAAAGGTTTCCCCCAATCCCAAAGAAAACCATCTAAAAAATCCACAGCATAACAATAATCTATTTGTATTTGTTCCATAACTTCTTCGGAATAAGGTGGAAAATCTGGAACCTCTTCTGTAAGTCTCACCCAATTTCTCAAATTTATCCCTAAATCACAAAGTGCGCTAAAACCTTCGGAACTAACTGGATCTTGTTTAAGCTTTTCAAAACAAAAACCTAATGCTACATCTAAAACCAACAAGGCTGCTTCTAGAGGACTTTCCACTTCGATTCTCTCTTCACCTTCCCCCCTATTTAGATAAACTGCTTCTACGGGTTCATCTAAATCAAAATGAAGATGTCCATGTCTTTCTGGACATAAATCATCCGGACAAAAAAATACAGCTCTCATCATAAATTTAAAAGTCAAGAAAAACTTTTAAACCTTTCTCTAACCAAACATTTTCTTAAAGGTCTTATCTTTATCTTCTTGAGAAACTTTTGCAATAGCTTCTATAAAATCTCTCATTCCAACTTTAGTTCTATTTTCTCTAATTGCAAAGTAACCGGCTTCAGTACAAACAGCTCTAACTTCTGCTCCAGATGAACCTTCAGTCAAATCAGCTAATTGCCTTAAATCAACTTGATTCATATTCATATTTTTAGTATGAATTTTAAAAATCTCTTCCCTACCTTTTGCTTCAGGTAAAGGAACATATATTAACCGATCTAACCTTCCAGGACGAATTATCGCTGAATCTAAAACATCTGGCCTATTTGTAGCACCAATAATTTTCACATTACCTAAAGGATCAAAACCATCAATCTCGCTTAACAATTGCATAAAAGTTCTTTGTACTTCTCTCTCCCCGCTTGTTCCAATATCCATTCTTTCTGAAGCAATAGAATCTAACTCATCAATAAAAACTAATGATGGTGCTTTCTCTCTAGCCAACTTAAAAATATCTTTTACTAATTTAGCCCCTTCTCCAATAAACTTCTGAACTAATTCACTTCCAACAATTTCTATAAAAGTTGCATTAGTACTATGTGCAACAGCTTTACCCAAAATTGTTTTACCTGTTCCACTTGGCCCATGTAACAAAACTCCTTTTGGAGGTTGTATGCCTACCCTCTCAAACAACTCTGGATTTTTCAAAGGTAATTCAATAACCTCTTTCAACTCTCTAATCTGTGCTTGCAATCCCCCAATTTGAGACCAAGGTAAATTAGGTTTTTCCACAATTACAAAATTTTCAACATCAAAGTTTTTACTTCTATCAAGCTTTTCAACAATAACTAATGATTTCTGTTCTGTCAAAACTCTATCTCCCATATTAACTTTACCAATTAAATTTGTAGAAATATTTACAAAGAAATTATTATTATTTGGCAATCTTACAACCGCCTTATTACCAACTAATTTTACAATATCACAAATTAATAAAGGTGGTTCTTTTAATCTATCTAATTCATCCTTAAGATAAGAAACTGTCGACCTTAAACTTCTATTCTCCTCATAGAGGGGCATATAATTTCTCGTCACACTCTTTTTTATAGCACTGGGCATAAAAATGAAAAAGGGAACTGATTTAATAAGATTTCCATACTAAAAAGAAATATAAAGGACCAATTATTCCAAAATTCACTCAATGGAAGAAAAAACATTATTTAAAACAGCAATATTATCTGCTTTAGTAGGAATTTTGATTATTTTATTCTTAGCTGAAAATATTGGCCCAACTCAATTAACAATTGGGAACATAACGAAAGATTATTTGGATCAAACAATTCAAACAGCTGGTTTAATTACTTCTTCAAAAGAAACCCCTGGCCTTTACATCATAAATCTTAGAGACTCTACAGGAGAACTTCCAGCAATAATTTTCAAAGATGAAAACATAACAATTACAAGATACCTCCCAGTAAAAGTTATTGCAAAGGTAATCGAATATGAAAATGAATTAGAATTACAAATTGAACAAATGGAAATAATAAACATAACAAAAAATGATTGAAATATTCATAGCTCTACTTTTAGGTTGTTTAGCGGGAATAATAACAGGATTAATCCCGGGTGTTCACATTAATCTAGTAGCAATCTTAGTTTTAAGTTTTTCAGGAATATTGCTTTTACACACTTCCCCAATAGCCTTAGCAGTTTTTATCTTATCCATGTCACTCCTACACACATTCACAGATTCCTGCCCTTCTATTTTCCTTGGGGCCCCAGATTCAGATACTGCACTAACAGTTCTACCAGGACATAAATTAATGTTAGAAGGTCGTGGTTATGAGGCAGTTAAATTAACTGTAATTGGATCTTTTCTAGGTTTAATCTTAACTATTATTTTAATTCCTATCTTTATTCCAACAGTTGGAAAAATTTACCCCATCATAAGTGAATACATAGTTTATATTTTAATAATTTCTTCTCTATTTTTAATCTTAAGGGACACAAATTCAAAAACTTGGGCATTAATTATTTTCTTAATGGCCGGTTCATTGGGCTTGGGAGTTTTAAACATTCCAACATTAAAACAACCATTATTTCCAATGCTATCCGGATTGTTTGGAACTTCTGGTTTATTCATTTCATTAAAAGATAAAGTAAAAATTCCAGAACAAAAAATAACAAAAGCAAACGTTTCCAAAAAAGAAATTTCACAAGCACTTGGTGGGGGGATTGTAGCTTCTTCATTATCGGGGTTCCTTCCAGGACTCGGGGCAGCTCAAGCAGCAATAATAGCTTCCTCTTTCTTAAAAAAAATGTCAACAGAAGGATTTTTAGTTTTAGTTGGGTCAATAAACACTATTGTTATGATGATTTCTTTTGTGGCTCTTTATGTAATAGATAAAGCAAGAAATGGTTCAGTAATTGCAATTTCTAAACTTTTAGAAAATTTTACTATAGGGACTTTCACTTTGTTTATCGGGGTTGCATTAATAGTCGGAGCAATAGCAACTGTAGTAACTCTAAACATAGCAAAAATTTTCTCAAAAATTATGACAAAACTAAGTTACCAAAAAATAATAATTTCTATAATAATTTTAATAATTGTCTTAACTTATATTTTTTCAAGTTGGATTGGATTATTAATTTTAACAGTTTCAACCGCAGTCGGAGTCATACCCCCATTAAAAGGAATCGGAAGAAATCATTTAATGGGCTGCTTAATCATCCCAGTAATTTTATTTTTCCTACTCTAAAACCATTTATCTAAATCTTCTTGTTTCTCTGGATCTTTACCAAATACTTCATCTATTCTTTGTTGAGTTAAATCCAAAGTTTGTCTTAAATAAGGAGGTAACTTATAACTCTTAGCTAAATCCATACTTGGCATTAAATATTTTATAACTCCTCCCTCGCTGATTGTAAAAATAATCTTCCCCCCACATTTACATCTTCCAAGTAAAGGAGGTCTTCTATATTTATCATTACAATTAACACACCTAAATTGTTGCATTGAAAATTTCCTCAAATTACCTTTAATATCTCTAATAAAATGTCTTTCGATAACTAACTTAGCAACACCCACCTCATCTACGGCCCGGATCTTCTCAGCAAGTTCCATCTGTCCAACAACTTTTTCTTTCATTGTCGGTAAAGATTTGTAAGCACTATACCTAACACCAGCATTCATTGAAGAAACATTATGTGTGAATCCTATTTTCTCATATTGTCTCTCTTGTCCAATTCTATCATTAATTCTTTCTATTTTAACTTCCCAAGGCATTTTGTATTGCTCACATGCTTGATAAAACTCTAAAGGATACTTCCAAACACAATCCATATCAAAAACCATATCATCTACTTCACTCGGAATCAAAACAGAAGTTAAAAGTAACGGAGAATCTTGAACTGCTCCTCTATGTGCTGGTAAATATTTCCTTGAAAAGTTAAGTAAACCATCCATTAATAAAAATACACAATTCTCGTCTCCATCGCAATCTCTTCTTTGTGCACAATGCCAATAAGGATGTGCATAACAACCCTGAGTTTTAGAAAAACCAATTATTCTGCCCAAGATTCCAGAAGTAGTATGGGGTGCTAATGCAACTACTAATTGACCAACTAAATCTTGTTTATTTTTTAAATTATAAAATTTCTCTGTTTTGTAAAACCTTTCTAATAAATCATCAACAAATTTACTAACTCTAAACAAAATAGAATCTGCCCCTTCTTCAGTTCCTTCATCACAAGCAGGCAAAATAACATCCTGCGGTTTTAATTCCAAAATTTGTTCATTATTGATTAATTCTTCCCCAGAAATATCTTTTTTATATCCTAATTCTTTTAATTTATCAACAGGGGTTCCAATTTCATTTGGTTTAAAATGGGTTATAGGCATCTCAGTCATATCATACCTTATCGTACCATCTTTATTTACAAATAAACCATGTGCGGCCCTCAATAACCCCTTAGCTAAATTCTCCGGTGTATGATCTCTATTGGAGGTTCCTCTAACCCCTTTAACTAAAGCCGGTATTTCTTTCATACCAACTTGTTCTTTTGCTTTTTCAATATAATGGCAAATATCTAAATCTTGAGTTTTGTATGTAATCGAAGTATGGGGTATTTCTTTTTCTTTTCCATCTCTATCTCTGATTGTTTTTGTTTTCTCACATTTGGAATCCGTTTTTGTATCACAATCTCTACAAAAATATTGTTGATTAAGTTTAGACCCACAATTCTCACAAACTGAATAAATAGTATCTTTATCACATTTATCACAATGATAATCTGGAAATTCCCCAGTTATCCTCTTAGCTTCTAAAGCAGATTGGAAACATCTTAATCTTCCCCCTTCCTCCCCAACCGGAAATAAAACATGTGGACTACCTGTTAACTTTCTTATCTTTGCTTTTTCTGGCCTCCCCATTCTTGCCCCAATAGAAATTCCTGACTTATCCTTTAATTTAATCTCAGCTAAACTATTAACTATCTCAAAAACATCTCTTTTTTCTGTTACAGAATTTACAATTTTTTTAATATCTAATTCCTTTTCAAAAAAACCTAAACTAATCATAAATGCCTTTGCCCAATCTTTTTCTATAATAACATATTCTTTTGTAACAACATTACAAGGAATCCCCAAAATCTCTAAAACCCTTTTTGGATCTATTTCAATTTCCTCTAATTTATAAGATAAAGGAAATATTATTTTATGGTCTTCCTTCTTAACAACTGCTTTACTTAACCAATCAACTAAAGCTAAAAATTCTTTATGGGAAATATCTTTCCAGTGGTAAGTGTATCTTGGATGTAAAGGGATTTTAAATTGTTTAGAAATATTATGAGCTTGATCAAAATCTAATTTAGTTGTAATTGGAAATTGATATAATTTTCTTAGTAAAGGAAGTTCTATCCCTGTTTGCTCAGAAACTAATTCCTCATCTGCCTCTAATTCGAGTTCTTGTATCCACCATTCTTCACAATAACCAGGTGGAACTAAAATATGTCCTCTACTAAAAAAGTCACCATAATTAATTAAAATATCTCCTAAGAATAATATCTCCTGAATTTCTTCTCTATGTTTTTTTGCCTCTTCTTCTGTATCTAAAAACATTACATTGCCGTTCTTTAATTTAACAATTGGTCCTTCTATATCATCATTAACACTAAGTACTGTTGCCTTTCCTGGTCTTTCTACTTTTAATTGAGTTCCAATCGCAATATAATTATTCAAAATAATCATTGTAGCTGGATGTATTGCCATTGCACTAAAACCACTTGTTCTCCCTCGTCCATACCTTAACCTAAATCCCCCTTCCTTAAGTGGAAAAGTTAAAACTGGCCTGCCAGCAACAATATCTTTAATAAAAGTATAATCGGGTAAAATCTTTCTATCGTCTTTCTCGCCTGTTTTCTTAACTTGTTCTTTTGCTTTAATTCTTGTTTGTAAATCTATAAACTTTTCAACCCATTTCCAATCATCCATCTTTAAATCTTTATACCAATGTGAAAATTTAGCCCAAAACTTTTTGCTTTTTTGTGTTAAACCTTCTGCAATAACTAAACATACTCCACTTCTCAAATAATTTGTTTCAACTCTCTCTAGGTCTTTGTAATTGCTTACTTCATATTTCTCAGAAGGATCTCCATCAATTTCTACAGGACAATGACTGATATAATATTCAATTTCCTCTGCACTAGGTAAATACTGTAAATTAGTAACTCTATCATGAAAATCATGAACCTCTGAAACAAATCTTTTAATTTCCCTCTCGCTCGGATCATATTCTGCATAGCCATGTATTCTTCTAACATAATCTGCTACCGCAACAAAAATACAATTAGCCGTTGTACCTGCACTTCTAATTGGTCCAGAAAAAAACAAAGTAAAATACTCTTTTCCATCTTTTCTTTTCTTTAATTCTAACCTAGTAAATCCCTCTAAAGGACTAGCCACAACTCCACTTGTTAAGTAAGCCATAGCAACTCTCAATCCTACTTCCATTGATTCTCTCTTATCTTTAAATTTACAAAACTTTTCAAAAGAAACATCTTCAGCAATCTTAAATGCCACCCTCCAATCTAATTTTCCATATTCCTTTTCTAACTCATTAATTCTATCTGGAACTCCCTTACCAACAATTTGTGGGGCAACAACTCCAATCAAACCTTCTACTCTCTCAGACATATCTTTAGCTAATCTTATCTCTACTTGATCACTTGGATCTAATCCTGTGGCCCTTGCTTTTCCAGCTGCTTCATAAGCTTTATCAGTATCTTCTTCCAACTTTTCGAAGTATTCATGCATTTCTGGACTAGCTTTCATCTGAAAATTTCATTACTTTTGTCTCCCTTGTTTTTAAATTTACAACTGGTACTCTTGATGGCTCTGGAGAATGACCTACTTTTTCCTGGAAATCTGTTTTTGATTGCCAACATGAACAGCAAATAGTTGTAACATGTTTATACTGATCTACATTTACTTTGTGTATGTGTCCAGCAACAAAAAAATCAGGAACTTTATCTATTATCAAGGGGTCTTCTTCCCTAGTTGGAACAAATAATGTTGATCCATGAGTTGGAGCCAAATGCCTCTTCTGTAATAAATATTTCATAATTAATGTAGCTCTATCACTTATGTGTGTTCCACTATTTCTTATACTTTCTACATTTTCTGCATAATAATCAAAACAATACCCGTGATATAATAAAACATCAAACCCCTCAAAATTCTTAGAAGAATGAATATTTACTAATGAAGGATTTGTAACCATTGTAACATTTGGTAAATCCCAAACTGATTGACTATATTGCTTATTCAAAACTGGTTGTGGTTCAGATATTCTTATTGCATCGTGATTACCTGCACAAACTATAATTTTTATGTCCTTTCTAATCATAGAAAGGTATTCTGCAACTTTATCATATTGCCCATTAATGTCTGTTATTGTTAATTCATCTTCTTGTCCGGGATAAATCCCTATACCATCAACTAAATCACCGACAACAAAAAGATATTTTACTTTTTGAGCTATTTCTCTTTGTTGAGAATTTCCCGCTTTTCCATTTATCCAATTAATAAATTTTAATAAATCTTTTTCTATAAACATATTGCTTCCAACATGCAAATCGGAAGTAAAAACAGCATAAACTTCATCTTCACATTTCTTTAATGGTTTATCTGGAGGTAAATCAGGAAAAACAACATTTGATACAAAAACTATTTTATCACCTGTAACCCCTGTGACTCCCAGTACTTCATCTAAAACAATATCTTTTGCAGAATCAAAAATATCTTTCCTATTTTTATTAATTAATATCTTTATTTCTCCAGAAATATCTTCTAAAGTAATCATAATGTTTCCATTTTTAGTTGTTCTCTTATCTGTAACCAATCCAATTAAAGAAATATTCTCTCTATTTGACTTATTCAATGCTCTCCGAATAGAAATTGCTTCTTGTAACTCAACTCTATTTTGTAATATCTTCTTCAAAAAATTATATCTTGCTTGATAATGCATAACAAAATCTAGAACTTCTTTTTTTCTATGGGTTTCTTCAAACATTTTTAATATTACTAAAGAAGAACCGTCATTTTCTTCTTGAGCGTCTTCTGGAGAAATTTCCCCTGGCTCTTTTAAATCATCTAACATTTCATTTAAGATTTTTTTCTTCTCATCAGAGAGATCATACTCCATTAAATCTAAAAAAACATTGTAAGCTCTTTGATCTTTTCCTTTCTCAAGTAAAAATTTAGCATTTTCAAACTCTTTCCAATTAATTTCTACTTCTTTTTTATTACTAATTAAAAAATTAAGTAAATCTTGATTAATCACCATTGGTTTTTCATCTTTAAAGAAATTTTCAAGCTTAGAAAACGTTTCATCATCAAGGTTCTTCAATTTATCTAAAGCATCTGGGCTAATTAAAAACCCTTTTTCCATCATCCTAGAAATAATTTCTTCTCCGCTCATAATCCTAAGCCATCTTTCAATACCTGTGATAAACTAGGCATTGTCGACGATGGAATGGCCAATTTAATTTCTCTAGTTCTACCATATCTCCCCTTACTAATTACCCTCGCATTAATAATCCCCAACATGTCTAACTCTGCAATAATATCTGATACTCTTCTTTGTGTTAATGGTCTCAATCCAGATTTAATACAAATATCTTTGTAAACTTCATAAACATCTCCAGTAAATAATTTTTCATTTTTCTTTAATGTAGAAAAAATAGCTAACAAAGTAACTTGAAATTGTTTTGGTTGAGTGTGCACAATGTCCAAAACCCTATCTTTCTCTATTTTCTCTTCTGCCTCATCAATGTGATCTATATCTAATTTAGTTTTATTCTTTCTTTCAGCCAATTCACCTGCTACCCTCAATAATTCTAATGCTCTTCTAGCATCCCCATGTTCTCTCGCAGCATAAGCAGCACATTTTTCAATAACCCCTTCCCCAACTGTTTCTTTTCTAAACGCCCTTTTTGATCTCTCCCTTAAAATATCTTGAAGTTGAATTGCATTATAAGGTGGAAAAACTAATTCCTCTTCACTCAAAGAACTTTTAACTCTTGGATCAATATTATCTGTAAACATTAAATCATTAGATATCCCAACAATTGTTATGTTTGCATTTTTCAATTCTGTATTTAACCTAGTTAAGTTGTACAAAAGTTCATCTCCTGCTTTCTTAATTAATTGATCTATTTCATCTAAAACAATAATTACTATTCTTTCTTCTTTATCTAAAATTTCTAAAAATTTCCTATAAACTTCATCTGTAGGCAATCCAGTAGAAGGTATATTCTCCCCTAACTCTCTCGCAAGTTGGGCAATCATCCTATATTCTGTATCTGCAACTCTCCTTAACTTACAATTCAAATAAAAAATCTTTAAAGGTATTTTCTTTCTCTCAGAAATTTCATTTAAGTTATTAATTACATGTTTAACCGATAATGTCTTACCTGTACCAGTTTTCCCATAAAGGAATAAATTAGATGGTTTTTCATTTCTTAAAGCAGGTGCTAATATACTCGAAATAGTTTGTATAAGTTCTTCCCTATGCGGGATAGTCTCAGGTGTATAATTTGCTTGTAAAACTTTCTTATCTACAAATAATGGCTCTTTTTTTAAATAATCGTCAAAGAATGAATTTGAATTATTTTTTATCATTTTAAGAATTTCAAAAGGAATTTTTTATTTAAACATTATTGAGTTATAAAATACACTCCCAGACCTCTATTTCCTATGGAATCCTTTTTGTATGTTTCAAATGCAAAATTCTGAACTTACAGCCCTTGACTGCAGATAGAAATGAACTTAATTTTTTATGTTATATATATAATATAATATATAATATATAACAATAAAACTTAAAATACAAATCCCAAAAACAAAAAACAAAAACCAAGGATTCTTCAATTTTAGGGCTTCTACCCTAAGATTTCAAAACAGGGTATTTTCAAGCAAATTGCCCATTTTTCGCTAAAGAAAGATAACAAATTTTCATGAATTTTAAACTTTAGAAATATCTGGATTTAAAGTTCCTAACGCTCCAAACGCAATAATTTGAAAAATTCAAATCTCCAAAAGAAACCAAGGTGTGAGGGTCCAAGAAATATAGATATTAGAGAAAAACAAATTTCCTCAAAACTTAAAAGTTTTTCCTAAAATTTAAAGAGAACCTCTTAACTTTTAACAACCATCTTAGATAATCTCTATTTTTTCTCAGAAAACTTTATAAAGAAGTGTTCACTCTCTAAACTATCTTGGAGGCGTTAAATATGGCTAATGAAGATAAAAAATATTCCAAACAACTTATAGGAAAAACAGTTGTTACTAAAACAGGAAAGAAATTCGGAGAAGTTGGAAGTTTAGTATTTGAAACAAGAACAGGTGAGTTACTTCAAATCATGCTTAGAAATCAAACTGCTTTTACAGAAGGTTTAGATTTAGAATCAGACAACCAAGGAAATTCCTTAGTTCCCTTCAGCGCAGTAATTGCAATTGGAGATTTTGTTGTTGTTTCTGAAGAAGACATAATCTAAAGTTTTTTATATCTATTCTTTTTATTTATTCTCATGGATTTTAAATTCAAAACTACAGCCGACATTAAAGTGCCCAAAAAAATAGCTGGGCAAGTTATTGGACAGCAAGGTGCAATAAACATAATAGAAAAAGTTGCTAAGCAAAGAAGACACGTCCTACTAATTGGAGATCCCGGAACAGGAAAATCTATGATAGGTCAAGCTTTAGCAGAACTTCTACCAAAAGAAAAATTACAAGATATTCTTTCATTCCCAAATGAGCAAGATGAACATACACCATTAATTAGAACAATGCTACCAGGAAAAGGAAACGAACTAGTTTCAAAAGCAAAACTACAATCAATGGCTTCTTTCAAAAATAAAAATATTTTATTCTTAATACTTTTAATAATCTCAGCATTTTTACCTTGGTGGATAAGAAAACAATATGGAGATATCATGGCGGCAGCTGCATTAATTGGCTCAATGATTTTCTTTGCAGCATTTGTGTTATTCATAAACCTTGGAAGAAGGGCAACAGATCAAAAAGTTATAATTCCAAAATTATTAGTTAACGCCTCAAATATAAAACAAGCACCGTTCATAGATGCAACAGGAGCACACGCAGGAGCTTTACTAGGAGATGTTCTACACGACCCTTTCCAAAGTGGGGGCCTAGGAACGCCAGCACACGAAAGAGTAATCCCCGGAATGATTCATAGAGCAAACAAAGGAGTTTTATTCTTAGATGAAATAGCAAACCTAAAACCAAGAATGCAACAAGAACTTCTTACAGCACTTCAAGAAAAGAAATATCCTATAACTGGTCAATCAGAAAGGTCAGCTGGAGCAATGGTTAGAACAGAGCAAGTTCCATGTGATTTTATTTTAGTTGCAGCAGGAAATTTAGAAACAATAAAACATATGCACCCCGCTTTAAGATCAAGAATTAGGGGATATGGTTATGAAGTTTATATGGAAAATGATATGGAAGACAATGAAGAAAATAGATTAAATATTGCAAGGTTTATTGCACAAGAAGTTACTAAAGATGGAAAAATACCCCATTTCACAAAAGCATCAGTATTAGAAATTATTCACGAAGCAAAAAAACGTTCAGGTAAAGCAGGAAAACTTACTTTATATTTAAGAGAACTTGGTGGTTTAATCAGAGCAGCAGGAGACGTAGCTCTTGAAGAAAAAGCAAAGTTCGTTGAACCTAAACATATTCACAAAGCAAAGAAATTCGCTAGAACATTAGAACAACAAATGGCAGATAAGTATATTGAACAAAAAAGAGATTATCAAGTTATTAGAAATAAAGGAACACAAGTTGGAAGAGTTAATGGATTAGCAGTTATTGGATCTCAAATGGCTTTCTCTGGAATAGTTTTACCAATTGAATCAGAAGTAGCACCAGGTGGGAAAAAAGCAGAGTTCATTGCAACAGGAAAACTTGGAGAGATAGCAAAAGAAGCAATCAAAAACGTTTCAGCAATTATTCTAAAGAACTTCGGAGAAGATATTAAAGAAAAATATGATGTTTATATTCAATTCTTACAAACAACAGAAGGAGTAGAAGGAGATTCAGCATCAATCGCAGTTGCAATAGCAGTTCTATCAGCATTAAAGGATATCCCAATAAGACAAGATACTGCAATGACCGGATCATTATCAGTCAGAGGAGAAGTTCTTGCAGTAGGGGGCGTTACAGCTAAGGTAGAAGCAGCAATAGAAGCAGGAATAAAGAGAGTAATAATTCCAAAGGCAAATGAAAAAGATCTTTTACTTTCTCCCGAACAAAAAAAGAAAGTTAAAATAATTCCAGTTAGTAGTATAAAAGAAGCAGCTAAAGAAGCATTAGACTGGAAAGGTAAACAAGCAATATTCAATAAATTGAAATAAATAACTTTAAATAATTCTTGATTTTAATTAAAACTATGTTCGAGCAAGAAATAATAAAACTTCTAAAAAAAGAAACTAAACTAAAAGAGATCAAACTAGAAGTTCCTCCAGATCAATCTTTAGGAGACTTTGCATTTCCTTGTTTCCAATTATCAAAGAAATACAAAAAGAATCCAGTTGAAATAGCAAAAGAATTAACAAATAAGCTAAAACCAACAAAAAACATAAAAGAAATCAAAGCAACAGGACCATACTTAAACTTCTTCATAAATAAATCAAAACTAACAGAAGATACAATAAAACAAATCCTAAAAGAAAAAGAGAAATATGGAAAAGGAAAAAAGAAAAACAAAACAATAATGCTAGAATTCTTCCATGCAAATACCCATAAAGCAGTTCACATTGGACATATCAGAACAGCCTCATTAGGGGAAGCAACATCAAGAGTCTTAGAATTTGATGGTTACAATGTAATAAGAGCAAACTACCAAGGAGATATCGGCCCACATGTAGCTAAATGCCTCTGGGGTTATCTAAACTTAAAGAAAAAAGAGCCAAAAGACAACAAAGGAGTCTGGCTCGGAAAAATATATGCTGAAGCAAATAAGAAAGCAAGGCAAAATGAAAAGATACAAGAAGAAATAAAAGAGATAAATAAAAAATTATATTCAAAGGATAAAAAAATAACAGAACTTTGGAAAAAAACAAGAAAATATTGTATAGATGATTTCAACGACTTCTACAAAACATTTGGAGTTAAGTTCAATAGACTATACTTTGAAAGTCAAGTAGAAAAGAGAGGAGTAGAAATAGCAAAGGAACTTCTAAAAAAAGGGATAGCTAAGGAAAGTGAAGGAGCTTTAATAGTAGATCTAAACAAATACAATCTAGGAATATATGTAATTCTAACAAGTGATGGCCACGCAGTATATCATACAAAAGATTTCGCCCTAGCAGAACTTAAATTAAAAGAATACAAAATAGACAAATCAATACATGTAGTAGGAAAAGAACAAGAAATGTATTTCAATCAATTATTCAAAACATTTGAACTAACAAATTCTAAACTAGCCAACAAATCAATGCACTTAATCTATGGCTTAGTAATGCTTCCAGAAGGTAAGATGTCTTCTAGAGAAGGAAATGTTATCCTTTACGAAGATTTAATCCAGAATATGTTTAAAATAGCTGAAAAGCAGATTAAATCAAGACACAAAAAAATATCAAAGAAAGAATTAGAAAAAAGAAAGCAACAAATTGCATTTGCGGCATTAAAATTTAGCATGTTAAACAGAGAAAACAACAAACAAATAATTTTCGATTGGGATAAAGCATTAAAATTCGAAGGAAAAACAGGACCTTACATTCAATATGCACATGCAAGAATAAGTTCAATATTAAAGAGATCTAAAATAAAACCAAAAGCAGACTTTAACTTATTAAAAACACCAGAAGAAATTAATTTAATAAAGTCATTAAGAGCCTTCCCAGAAATAGTAGAAGAAGCATCAAAACATTACAAAGCAAGCTTAGTAGCTAACTATTCCTTAAAACTAGCACAATCATTCAGTGAGTTCTATGAGAAAAACCAAGTAATCAAAGCAGAAGAAAACTTAAAAAAAGCAAGATTAAATTTAATCAAAGCAGTAAAACAAGTATTAAAGAATTCTTTATTTTTACTAGGCATAGAAGCACCAGAAGAAATGTAGAAAACTTTAAATAAAACCAGATTCTATCAACATATCTAAGGAGGTAACAAAATGCCAATTGTAGGATTTAACTTTGATAAAATATCAGTTGAAAAAACAGGAAAAATAGCAGGAAAGCTAAACATAAAGCAAAGTACTGGAATTAAAACTGTAGAACAAGAAAAATTATTATTAGGTACCCCAGAAGAAGTTCTTAAATTTGGATTTGAATATAAAATAGATTATGGTGGAATAGGAGAAATCAACCTATTGGGACATGTTCTTTTCTTAGATGAGCCAAAGAAGATAAAGGCAATTCTAGATCAATGGAAGAAGAATAAAAACATAGAAAGAGTAATTATGGAACAGGTAGTTAATGCAATCTTGTACAAATGTACTATTAAGTCATTAAACTTGGCTCAAGAGGTAAACTTACCACCACCAATTAAACTACCTATGGTCGAATCTAAAAAATAGTTAGAAAAATTCAGTAATTTTTTTTCTTTTCTTTTCTTTTTCTTCAGCTTCTTCCCACTGACATTTTTCTTTTTTCATAATGCCCAGGATGCGAAGCTCTTTATTCATACACCTATTTTCCTTAAGTTCTTTATATACATTCCCTACCTCCATCATCAAGTTTTCATCGATAATTTCTTTATCTCTATGTTGTAACCCGATATCACTCATCAATTAAACAGACGTTTGTTACCAATTTCAAAAAACCTTTATTTTAACCAATTAAGATTTATGCCTTTCACCGCATAAAGGGCAAACCTTAAATAGAATAATTAATCAAAGCTTATTATGGTTAGACTATCAGATAAGACAACAACCCTTCTAAAAAACGATATTCTAGCTATTTTATATGAATCTTCTTTGAAACCAATGTATACTTCCCATATTGCCGAGGAGTTAAGAAGAGACAACGAGTTCGTTCTTAAGTTATTATTAGAATTAAAAAAAGAGAGATTAGTGAAGGAAGTTACTAAAGGAAAGCGAGGAGAATATCTTGCTAGGAAAAAATGGATAATTCCTTTAGAAGCTAGACAAAGGATGGACGTTATATAACTATTCACTCATTCACGCACATCCTAAACACATCCTATGCACTTATTCACTCGGCTACGCACACAAAACTATTTAAACTTTTATTAACCCCCCCCACTAAATAATGGTTGAAGACCCCATATTTAAGGAAATAGTACGTAATTCTTTTAAGAAAGCACGAGATCACATGAATTCCCTAGAGACTCAAATAAAGGCCCAGAAAGCCGAAATTCAAGCTATTAAAACCCTTTTAGAACAGATTAAAGGACAAAGGATACCCAATTCTACAGAATTCTTACAAGAAGAGCCTTCTAAGCTAGAAATCCAAAAAAGTTCCATAGGAAATGAAGGGGTCTATTCACTCACTCACTCGGTCACTCACTCACTCACTAAGCACATAAACAACCTAAATAACCTAGAAAAAACCTTGAAAAGGGCCTTCTCAAGGCTCACAAGGCAAGAATTCTTAGTTTTCCTCACAATATATCAATTAGAGGACGAAATAAGCGAGGTTACCCACTCTCACTTAGCACAAAAACTCAAACTTACCGAGGGCTGCATTAGAAGTTATGTAAGTAGCATAATCCGTAAAGGATTACCTCTCACTAGACAGAAAATCAACAATAAACTAACTATTTTACGCATATCTACTGAATTTAGGGCCATGAACCTTAAACAAACTCTCACTAACATGTTTTATGACATAGATCCTAACCAAACAAACTTACTTGATAATACTTAATGAACTCTCACTTTCGATTTTTACAAAAAAGGTCAATTATTAAGAATTAGGCCCCTAGAAGCCCTGTAGCCCCAGAATTCTAATTAAAACTACCCTATATAATCTCTCACTGGCACTACTTCAATACCCTCTTCTGAGCTATTCCCCCCCATATTTCCCTCAGAATCAACCCTTCCTTTAACCTTTTTTTGCCCCAATTCCTCCTTTAACTCATCGTTTAAATAGAATACTTTTGATCTGTTCTTCACACTTATCTTCTCTTTCACTTCTACACCTGCTCTTTTAATATCATTAATATGTCTCCTTACAGTCACAATACTAGACCCGACTTTATCTGCAATTACTTGATAATTTAATGGATTTTTTGATTGAAGCAACAAAAATACCACCTGTTTTTGACTCGGAGTAAGATTTTTTATCGTTTGAACGTTCATGAACGATTCTGAATGATTGAACGATTGAACGCGTTCAATCGTTGAACGCCCAACTTTAGATTTTTTACCCTTAAGATCAAGCAACATTTGCTCTAATAGGATTAATCTTTCTTCGATTTTAGTTAATCTACCATGATGTTCTTCCTTCTTTGAATGCAAGTGATCAATGTGACCCATAGAGTGTTCAAAATCACGTTTTATATTCGAGAAAGAAGACTTTAAACTAGAATGTAATTGGTTTATTTTCTCTTCAGAATCACCTTCTTTTTTCTTAAACCACAAGAAACCCATATCTAATTTTATGAAACTACTTATTATTAAAGTTTTCCATTCAAATTGAACACAGTTGAACGTTCAAACATGTTCAAATGAAAGACTAGGATCATAAATTACCTTCCCCATTTCGTGTAGTAAACTAGGTTCTCTTCCTTGTCCATCATCTAAAACAATACCTGTTTCATAATCACTTTCATAATAAAATACAATATGGAATCTCCCATTTAATGACTCTAAACGTTTATTGACATCTTGTGGCAGCCCCAACGGAATACCTTCAAGGTCTAAGGGAAAACACTAGATAAATCATCTAAAATAAAAGCAAGATCTATATCCCTTCCATCACTACAATCTCCATTTAAAACAGAACCATATAGAACTATTTTAGATATACTTTCTATTCCCTTTGTCCTCTCTACGGCCAATTCAGCTAATTTATACCTTTCCATAACCCTTCCAAAATCTTCAATCCCTTTTAAACCTTTCTAATTACTAAAAACTTTTAAGAATTGATTAAAGAATATTTTAGAATTTTCTAAAAGCTTTACTTACATTATCAGACCAGAAACCAGGCAAATCATAACTTAAAAGCCCTTCAAAATCATCACTCCAAACAAAGAAATATTTCTCTTTAACATCATCATCTTTTAAATCTTTAAAAATCTTAGAAACCCTTTCATACATATCTTTTATGCCCTTTCTTTCAAATTTAGTTTGCAATAGCGACGGTTCCTTTAGCAAAACAATATCAGCTAATCTTAAAACATTTAAGTCAATCATAGCAGAGCTCTGAGCTATTAAAATTAAAGTTAAGTTCTTATGCCTAGCAATAGCCATTATCTTCCCAAGATCTTTACTTGATTTTTTCATTGAATCCCTTGAAGAAAAGAATATTGCCCCCTCATCAATTAAAACAGTAGAATTAACAGGAACCTTATCTAGGCTTTCTACTTTCTTTATCCATCTTGGAAGTTTAGAATCTTCATAGCCAAGAACATAACAGTTCTGGCCAGTTTTATAATGAAATAGCTCTAAAAATCGCATTCCTAACGAACTCTTACCAGAACCCCTTCTACCAGTTAAAAGGACAACAGTGCTATGGTTTGTTATTTGATCTAAGAATTTTTCATGAGAACCAACTTCAGATTTCTCTAAATTAAACGCTGTAAAACTTTTCTTTTTACGTTTTTCTTCTTCTCTTTTTTCAAATATCTTTTGTGGCTTAAACCTGTCAAAAAATCCCATAATAGCATAAATAGTAAAGAAATATATAAGGGTTTTGATAGAAAGCTCTGGTGCAACCCTTAAAAAAGTAATTAAAAATTAATTGCTTTCTATCTAAATTGTAAGCAATTAATTTGCTTATCAATTCCACTTTTTGGGTTGCAAAAGTTTTGTTTCTCAAAACAGAGCCATATTTTCTTTTA
>JAHJUI010000017.1 GCA_018829185.1 Nanobdellota archaeon
AAGGTATATTTTCCCTTTCTATTACAATTTTTACATCTGAGCCAGTCATTCCTTGTTTCTCCCATCTTTATTATAATTAAATGATTTGTAATTTATATTATTTTAGGTGGTGACAAATGTCATGATATAACACACTAAAAGTAATATAGCAAAGTTTAAATACATCTGAAAACAATTAACGATTTATGCCTAAAATAAAGTTAGTTGGTTATTTGTGTTGTAGATGTGGACATAAGTGGATTCCTAGAAATTTAAAAGAAAAACCAAAAGTTTGTCCTAAATGTAAATCTCCTTACTGGGATGTTCCTAAAAAGAAGAGGTAGTCAAAATGGATGGCCTTATTGAAGTTAAGTTGGAAAAAGATCTTCTTTCTAATGAACTTGAATATTTTTTTACATTCTTATGTGATAGGTTTGAGTATGCTGTTGAACTTTGGATAAAAGAACTTGAGAAGAAGTTTAATAAAAAATTTAAGCCAATTTGGATTTTATCTTCAAAACAAAATGATTTATTCAAAAAAGAGAATTTTATTATCATTAATAGATTAATTAATAAATTTCCTAAAGAAAACGTAGATTCGAAACTTGTTTGTCAAGAAGAACCTGAAGACCTAAACAAATACTTCTCTGAATCAGAATTCATTAAGGGACTGATTGAAAAGCTTGTTAGAAAACAAGGAAGGGTCTTTATTCTCCCATGGACTAGTTCTTGTTTAAAAGCTCAAAATCCTCAAGCAATTATTCTTGGTCCTGGCCCAGATGTAGCCAAAAAATATGATAACAAAATAACACAAGTAGAATTATTTAATGAATTAGGTCTACTAAGAAATAAAGTTCAAATATACAATAACTTTAAAGAACTTAAAAAAAATGTGAAATTTCCCTCATTCATTTCCGCATCATATACATCAGGTGGTTTTGAAAATGGAGTTATAAATTCTAAGGATAAATTAGATGAATATTATACTCGCGTTAGGGAAGAGAATAAGGGGGGGAAATTTATTTCCGCAAGATTGATAGAGGATGTAAAACATTCCCCGAATGTTAATGCTATTGTCTTTGAAGAGGGAAAGACAGAAATTATTTGTATTAGTGATCAAATTCTAAGAGGATGCAAGTATTTAGGAAACATTTATCCTAGCATTATAGATAAAAAATCAAAAAAAGCAATAATTGAAACAACAAAAATAGTGGGGAATCATTTATCAAAAAAAGGATTTAAAGGAGTTTTTGGATTAGATTTTATAATAGATAGTAGAGGCAACCTATATACAATCGATTTAAATCCAAGAAGACAAGGAGGTTATGTATGTAATATTTTAATGGCCCTTCCAAAAGTTAGTTTAATTGAATTAGAACTTAAATTAGCTCTTAATGAAAAAATAAAAAATATTCCTTCTTATGAAGATTTTCAAGTAGATTATGTTTGGGCACACTTAAAACTTAAACCTTATTACGATTTTATGAAAATAGTTAAAATCACAAATAAGAATCGGGTAGATACTCCCTTTTTAGAGATTGGAAAAGGATTTAAAACAATTTTTTATCCAAAAGGATATCGATTTTTTGGAGGGGGGGTTGGATATGCGATAAAAAGCGGCAATAATTACAATAAAGTAAAAGAAGATTTAATCAAGGATATAGAAAAAATTCTCTCCACCCATTTAGATTTATACACTATCTAAATGGGTTATTTCTTCGATGCTTAACTTCTTTCTTTTTTTACTTGAAGAATCTTTTGGATAACCCACTGTAATTGTAGCAAGAACCTCCATAGGCAACTGTATTCCTAGCCTTTTTCGGATTATTTCATTTTTCTGATCACCAATATAACAAGTGCCGAGACCTAATTCAGTTGCACGAAGAACTAAAAATGCTGTTGAAATTGCTAGATCTCTCATTGCAATTGAGCGACAAACTTCTTTGTCTACCCCCTTATCCCTTGATTTTTCCCAACTACTTTTAGAATAAGTTGGAGGGTAAAAACAAGCTATCACTAATCCGGGAGCAGTGCAAACGAAACGTTGTTTGTAAGCATCTCTTAATGAATAGATTGCTGATTTGTCTGTTAATGGTATATACCTATATCCCTGCAAGTTTTTACATGATGGGGCTAATCTAGCTGCTTCAATAAGTTCCTGCATTATTCCTTTTGGAAGAGGTTTATCTGAGTAACTTCTTACACTTTTCCTAGTTCTTATCGCATTTATAACGTCCATTTTATTATAACTTAAACTCTTCTTTTAAAAGTTCATAAAATTTTTCTAATCTTTTAGATAACTCCTCCGTTTTTATATTCATTCTTGATTCCCATTCTTTAAAAGAAGAAGAACCAAAATATTTTTTAGATAATTCTTCAATAAGTTTAAAATCATGGTTGCTTCCAAATGTTTTCAACACAGATATAAATTCATTAGTTGTTTCATCTTCGTTAGTTGCATACTTTAGGGGCTTTATTCCTGAATCAAACCCCGCAATCTTAATAAATTTTCTCTCTCGATTAGTTAATCTTTTTAAAATTTCGACAACAGACCATAGCAGGGGGGGTTGGTACAAACCTTTTTTATATTCCCATTCTATTAAAGTATTTGGTTTTATATTCATCACCATTAAAATAATCCATTTAATTGGGTGGGTTTCGTCAACATCTTTTAATATATCTTTAATTGTTTTAACAACATCTTCAATAGCTTCTTTTTCAGTAAGCACATTTGGTTTAAACATCACGTCTAATGAGATTTCTAAATCAAACTCTTTAGCATAATCTAAAAAGTTACTGTAAGCTTCCTCGTTAAAATTTTTATTGATAATACCTTCCCTAACAATGCAGGTTGTACTTTCCAGCCCCAAACCAATTTCAATTTTTTTATCATCTAGTATATCTCGCATTTGTTTTATCTTATCTTCTGTGATAAATTCTGGTCTGGATTCACATGCAAATCTTTTTACCCATTCTCTTTTAGCAACTTCTTCAAGCATTCTTTTTCTTAAATTGGGAGAATGTTCAGAATCATCAAAAAAACTTCCCTGCCCCCCATAATTAAGATTTGGGAATGCTTTAATTACCGGATCCTCTAATGTTTCTACAAACTTTCTTAATAAAATTTCATCAGATAATTTTACTATTGCCCCCCCATAATTGCACATCGTACACCCACCAAACTTTGAACGTGCATAAGAACACCCGACAGTAGGAAGCCAAAAAAGGGGCTGTTCTCCCCCTTCTTCAAAAGGTATCATAAAATATCTTTTTACACCATCTAACTTAAACTCTTGATTTCTAAACTGTTCAGTTCTTTGATTTCTTAATTGCCCCATAACTATAGAAAGAATTTTTTTCCCTTCCTTAATTAATTCTTCCTCTTCCTTTTCTCTTAACATTTTTAAAAAAATTGCCATTCTAACAAATAATCCGTTTCTACTTTGTTTAAAATATTTTGCTTGCGGCAATTTATCTACTTTTACATCAATTTCTCCCACTCTTGGTAAAGGACATAGAATAATTGCTGTCGGTTTTAATTTTTTGATTGTATCTTCTGTTATCTGATATTTGTTTAATTCAGCAAAAGAGGTCTCCGGATTATATTCATCATGCACAAGCCCACACATATATATAATATCTTCATCACACATGGTGTTCTTTGAGGAAACTTTTATTTTTATATCTCCCTTGAAACAAAGAGAATCTAAATCTATTTGCAGCGATTTAGGAGAAATTAAAGTAATCTCGTTATTCTCAAAAAAAGACAAGGCAACCAATAAAGAATGGGCTGAGCGCGAATTCTTCAAATCTCCAATAAGCACGATCTTTAAATTATCCAATCGTTTAAACTCCTCAAAAATCGTAAATAAATCTAATAATGCTTGCGTTGGGTGTTCATCCTTCCCATTACCACAATTAATTATTCTTGTGTTTGTATTTTTTTCAGCAATAAAGGGGGCTTCTTCTAAGTTATGCCTTAGGCAGATCAAATCGACATAGTCCCCAATTACTCTAATCGTATCCTTAAAACTTTCACTGTTCCCCATAACTTTTTCAAATTTTGTTTCATACAAATTAACAATATTGCCCCCCAACTTTTGCATTGCTAAAGAAGAGCTTATTCTTGTTCTTGTGGATGGTTGAAAAAACAAAGTCGCTAAACTTTTTCCTTTCAATTTATCTCGAAACTTTTCAGGATTATTCTTCATCTCTTTAGCTAAGTGGAGAATCTCTAAGATTTCTTCTTTGCTCAAATCTTCTATTCTAATTAAATTTTTCATTATTTTGTATATTCATAAAATTCACTTCCATCTGGAAATGTTAAAGTATTATGGTGGCAAGGTATACATTTTGGTCCTAATTTTACCCCCCATTTTTTAACAATTTCTAAACTTTTTTCATATGCCTCAATTAACTGATTTTTATTGGGAGGAGGTACTTGACTTAGCGGGGTTTTTGGAGATGGTTGAAATGGGCTCAGTACGGGGGATACCCCTATTTTTGATAATGCTTCTACGCCTTTTAATGTATCTTCAATTGGTTCTAATCCTATTAATAAGATGGAACGGACATTGTTCTTACCAAAAACCTCAACAGCCCTTTTTAAAAAGTTAAAATAACCTTGTTGACTAATTTTATTCTTTCCAATAATTAGTTTACCTGCTATTTCTTGGTTAAAAAGTTCTAAATTAACAGATAATTCATTTACCCCCCATGAATATAATTCATCAACATAATTTATATCTTTTCTTGCCACCATCATGATATCAACAGGTTCATCAAATGATTTTATTATCTTTTTGTATACTCTGTCTATATATTTTTCATCTTTTGGTAGTGGATTTCCTCCGCTGATTAATATATGTTTAGCAGGCAATATCGGATCTTCAAGAGCGATTTCTATAGATTCTATAAAATTATTAACATCTCTCTTTTTATATTTGGAACTATAAGACAAATCACAAAACTGGCAAGAAAAAGAACAGCCAGCAATCGGAGAGATTCTAACTCTATCTGTATGGGTCATTGCAAACCAGCCATATTCTTTCCCTTTTTTATTTTTCTTGTCGAAATAAGAAGGGAGGGGTATTGATTCTACTCTTATAGATTTTCCTTCAAAATTTAAGGAAAACGAGTTATCGTTAAAATCTAGTACTGCCTTTGCATTTTTACAGAACCCTTCAGCAAAATGGCTGTTTATGAAAATATTAGTATTATGGAATTGAAGAGGAATCCCGCTTGTTGTAGCATATTCAAAAAGAGATAAAGGAATTTTTCCTCCTCTTGTTAACTCATTTTTGGCTTTTTCAGTAATCTTCATACCATTAGCCATAAGTTCTATTTTTAATAATTCTGGAGGTTTTAGCATAAGAAAAGTTGAATGTTTTGGCTTAATAAATATTTATTTTCTTGAGAATAGGGTTATCTATACTTTCTAAGATAAATTACTTTTTGTGCAATTTAGACTTTTTGTGCAAAGCCTGGAAAAGAGGTAAATATTATCTATATCCCAATAATCTTTTTATACTTTAATTAATCTTTATTTGTAATGTATTCAAGCCCACTACAAGATCCTGCTAGAATATCTAATTCTGAGTTAAGAGAATACGTTAGAGAAATCTTAAAATATCCCCGGTCCACTAGGGAGGAGGAAATAGAGCTTGGAAGGGGGAGGCGGGATGGGGATGCTGAAGCAAGGGATGCCTTGGTTATGTCTAATCTTTGGTTTCCTGTTTATCACGCCTGGCCTTATGCCTATTCTTGGGGGCGGGATCAAGAGAGTAGAGAAGAAAGTTGTTTTAGATTAAGTGAGGAAGGGAATCTTGGTTTAGTCATAGCTGCAAACAAATTTGATGAGAGGCATGGTGTAAGGTTTACATCTTTTGCTAAATGGGAAATTGATAAAGCTATCTTTGATTTCTTTAAACAATGTGGCCAGAGGGTAATTAATGTCAGCCATTATAGGGCAAATCTTGTAAAAAAAGTTAAGGGCACTATTGAGTATTTACTAACTAAGGAAGGGCGTATTCCTTCTGCGGAAGAAATTTCAAATATGTTGGGGGATATTTCTGTTAATGTAGTTAAAAGCACCCTTAAAGTTTATAATTCAGTGGAATTATCTTTTGATAGAGAAGATTCTGAGGAAGAAACCCTACATGATGAATTTTATTTTCATGATGGAAGAGATATATGGACTCGCTTGACAAGAGAATCCTTGGGTGAGGCTTTAGATCATGCAATGGGTGGTTTGAATCCTCAAGAAAGGAGTTTTTTAACCCTAAGATACCTCGAAGGGAAAGATAATAAAGAAATTGCTAAACTCTGGAATGTCACCCCCAGCAGAGTAAGAGAGGTTAAACCCCTGGCTAAAGAAAAGTTTAGAAAACGTCTCGCTTATGATCCTCTTTTTAGAGAACTTGGGATGGATTACCTTATTGATTAGTAATTCAAAATATTTTTAAATGATTGTGAAATTCTTTTAAGGATGGTTTCTGATTATGAAAAGGAAGGCCCCTTGGATGCATATTTTAGAGAAATAAGTGGGTATCCCCCATTAAGTTTAGAGGAAGAGCTAGAACTGGGTAAGAATATTCAAATGGGAAATATCGGAGCAAGAGACACTATTGTTAATCATAACTTGCAAGCAGTTGTTCATTTTGGTAAACGGTATTTTGATTTGGCAGACCCCCCTGGAATAATCAGTGTTGGGAATTCTAGTTTAACAGATTTTGCAGATGAGTTTGATCCATCTCATAAAAGAAGGTTAATTGATTATGCTAAAAAAGGGATAAGGGCCTCTATGTGGGATTATATTGCTGAAATGGGGCACTTCGCGAGTATTCCGAGGGCAGAAATTGAACTGGTAAGGTCATTACCTGTAGCGGTTAGTTTCTTGACTAACGTTCTTGGACATTATCCTTCTGTTGAACAAATCAAAGAAAGACTAATGGACCACCACCATCTTTCATGTTCTGCTAAAAGAATAAGAAACGTCATGTCGATTGATGGAATGTTTTCAGTGTCTTTGGATGATTGCGTGCCAAGGGATAATGAAGGAAGATTTGATTGTAGTGGGGCTGTTTTAACTGATGCTTTAGCTAATCCGGATTGGGAGAATATACTTAGTTCATTGGATGGGGAGGAATCAAAAAGACGAGATTCATTAGAAAAAGTTATGTCAAATATTCTAAGGCAATTAAGTGAAAAGGAAAGAAACGTTTTGGTTATGCGTGGAGTTTACGGAATGCAATATAAAGAAGTGGCAAAGGCCATAGGATCTTGTACTTCAACTGCTTTTAATGTTTATAGAAAAGCAACACAAAGAGCGAGGTTAATCGCAGAAGAAAGTTCCGAATTAAGAGAACTCGGCATGAATTATCTTTTTGAGCAATAAACCAATAATTTTATATTTCTACTTCAATTACCTAATTCAATGGGAATCTTTGATGATGTTCTAAAAGATAATGAAAGTTTGTTTATAGATGAAATTGCATTAGATTTTGATTATGTTCCAAAAGAAATCCCGTTTAGAGAAGAACAACACCAATATATCGCAGATTGTATTAAACCGTTATTTAGTCAAAGGTCTGGAAGAAATTTATTTGTTTCTGGAAAGCCGGGTATTGGGAAAACAGTTGCCCTAAAACACATTTTTAGAGAATTAAAAGTAAAAACAGATGGAATTATTCCAATCTACATTAATTGTTGGAAGAAGGACACTAGTTTTAAAATTGTGAACGAAATTTGTGAACAAATTGGATATAAGTGGGTACAAAGTAAAAGAACAGATGAGTTAATGCGATCTATCACAAATATTTTGAATAAGAAACAAGTTGTTTTCTGTTTAGATGAAGTTGATAAAGTTAAAGAAGTTGATGTGATTTATTCGTTGGCAGAAGATATTCTAAAGAAAACCATAATTATGATAACTAATGAGAAAGATTGGTATGCTAAATTAGATTCTAGAATTAGATCTAGGTTAAATGTTGAATATTTAGAATTTAAACCTTATAATTATGAAGAGACTCGCGGGATTTTAAAGAAAAGAGTTGGTGAAGCTTTTGCTCCAAATGTTTTTGAAGGTGATGCTTTTGAGGTTGTTGTTAAGAAATCATATGAAAATAAAGATTTGCGAACTGGAATATTTTTAATGAAGGAGGCTGGTAATTTAGCTGAAATGCGAGCTTCTAGAAAGATTACATTAGATCATGCAAAAATGGCTGTTTTGAAATTAGAGAGTTTTAAGATTAAAAGTTCTGCGGATTTTGGGGAAGAAGAAAGAGATATTTTAGATCTTATTAAAGAAAATTCTGGGAAAACTGCCAAGGATTTATTTGAACTTTATTTGAAAGATGGGGGAAATAAGAGTTATAGGACATTTTATCGTAGGATAGAAGATTTAAAACGGGGTAAGATGATTGAAACTGAAGAAGTTAATGAGGGTTTTGCTGGGAGGGCGACTGTTGTGCATTATACTAAGAAATTAAGTGAATTTTAAAGATTTAGTCCATGGAAGAATTTTTTAAGAAGTTTTTCTAAATCGGAATTTTTGTAAGACATTTCGTGCATTTGGTTTGGGGTCAAAACTCCTATCACTTCTGCTTCTTCTCTCATTTTTTCGTATCCTTCTAGGGTTTCTAAGTGTGGCATAAATCTATTGGGTACTAATTCCTTAAATCTGTGAGTTTGGGAATTTGGGGGCGGTCTCACATACATTAAAATTTTGCCTTCATAGGCTATAACCGTCCCTCTAGCATAATTTTCCAGGGGTATTTCTTGTGATTTATCATCTGCCATCTTGTTTATTGGGAAATTTAGGAACACTTATAAAGCTTACTAATGCATGTTCTATAACATATATTTTCTAAACAATTGACAGACGACAAATTCTCGAGTGAAGTATATAAAGTGTTTTTCCCATAATTATTCTTGAGGTGATATTAAATGGTATTTAACAAAAAAAGAGAGTTTTTAGCTTGGAATGATTTTGTCAGACTTAATAATGATGCTGCTAAATGGACTAAAGCTAGTAGATCTAGCCAATTGGCAATTGATGGTTATTGGAGAAGCCTTGCAAAATGGTAGGTAATATTTATTATAATGAAGATGTAGAAGAAATGGAAGAACAAGGTGAAATGGAGCCTGGAGATGCGGGGGTAATGCTTGGTTTTAATCAAGCTTATGCAGAAACATAATTTTTACACCTTCTTTTTTTCTTTTTTTAGAAAACCTTAAAAGCCTATTATTTTAACGAATTTCTATGAAATTATTAGTGTTTTCAGATGTACACAGTGAGAAAAAATATATAGATCCTTTAATTAAAATTGCGAAGAAAGAAAAACCTGATTTTTTAATTTGTGCTGGTGATTTAGCTGATTGGGGGCAAAATATTGTAGGTCTTGCTAAAGAGTTTGATAAACTTAATATTCCCATGATTTTAATTCCGGGCAATCATGAAGAAAATGAAGAAGATCTTAAAAAACTAATTAAGGAAACTAAAAATATAATTTATTTACATAGTGGGTCATATGAAGTGAATGGTGTTGTGTTTTTTGGTTATGGTGGTGGGGGGTTTTCTAAAGTAGATCCTGTTTTTGAAAGAATAATAGATAAGTTTAAGAAAACTGTTAAAGATAAGAAAGTAATTTTTGTTACACATGCTCCTGTTTTTGAAACTAAAACAGATTATATCCCGGGGTTGGGGCATGTTGGTAATAAAAGTATTTTGAAAGCAATAAAAAAGATAAAACCAGTTTTAGTTGTTTGTGGGCATATTCATGATAGTGCTGGAACTATTGATAGGGTTAGTGATACTGTTATTGTTAATCCTGGGCCAGTTGGAAAAATAATTGAGTTAGAATTTTAGTTTTCTTTTCTTTTCACTTAAGTTAGAAAGTAATGCAACCCTTGATTCTTTTTTCTCATCTATTAATCTAATTCCCGTTAGTTCTGCAAGTTTTTTTGAAAAATCCAATATGTCTTTGTGATAAGGCATGTTATTTTTTCCTAGTCTGCCTCTAGAGGATCCTACCCAAACGTAACCCTTGCATTCAATAAAATCCGGGTTTGCTTTTTTAATTAGTTTAGCATATTCTTCAAGATGATTCATGTTAAGATCTTTAATCAAAGTTAATCTAATCACTTTTCTTGTATCTAAACTTGGTAAAAGTTCTAATGTTTTGTTTAATCTTTGCCAAGAATCTTTATTTAACGAATTATCTATTTCTTTGTAAAGTTTTTCTGTTGGTGCGTCTAATGAAACATATAATTGGGTTGGAAGCTCTAATTTTTCTAAGACTTCTGGTTTTTGTCCATTAGTAACCAAGAATGTGCAGCAATTATCTTTCTTTAATTGTAAGATTAATTCTGATAGTTTTGGATAAAGGGTTGGTTCTCCTGCTAAAGAGATTGCCCAATATTTTGGATTTTTTGCTTCTTTTAATTTATCATTATTTACTTTTTTATTTCCCCCAAAACCAGAAAGTAATTTTCTTTGCTGTTCTATGCAACCTTGGATAATTTCTTTTGGTTCATCTGCTTTGACATTGAAGTCTTTTGCAGTGGTTCCAGGAAGTAAATTTCTCCAGCAAAAGATACATGAATTACAACAAAACAAAGAAGGGGTCATTTGGCAGCATTGATTTGCCTTAATTCCATAGAATTGTTCCTTGTAACATGTTCCTCCATCTAATAAGGATTTCTTGGTCCAATGACATATTTTACAAGCAGAATGGTCTCCAACTACTCCATATTGCTGATTTTCAAGTGTTTCCTTAATTTCTTTGGTTATAACCATAGAATAAAGAGATAGAGAAATCTTTAAAAACGTTTAGGAAAAAATAAAAGAAGAAAAATTATCTTTTCTTTTTTCTTTTAACAGTTTTTTTCTTAACAGTCTTTTTCTTAACCGGTTTTTTCTTAACTACTTTTTTCTTAACAGTCTTTTTTTTAACTGCTTTTTTCTTAACTACTTTTTTTCTTTTTACCATTTTTCACCTCTCAATTTTTTATTTTAAAAATTAATCTTCTTTTTTGGAAGAAGATCTAATTAAATTTTTGATTTTTTAGTATAAAAAGGTTTCTATTTAACCAAAAATGTATGTTGAAAGTTCATAAAAATCATTTTTTCTACTTCTTCTTCATTTAGTTTTTTATCGACGGAGATTTGCTTGATTGTCTCTTTAATAAACGCGGGTTCGTTTCTAGTTTTTTCAAAGGGTGCTAAGAAAGGGGAATCAGTTTCTGTTAAAATATTTTTTAGAGAAACTTTTTTAACCAAATCTTGAAAATGTTTTGACCTTTTGATTATTGTTGGAATTGAAAACATAAAATTTTTATCCTCGGCAAATTTTATTTGTTTTTTATTTCCATTAAAGCAATGCAAGATTATTTTCCTGGATTTTGAAGAACTTAACATATCTAAACAGTCTTGTTCTGCTTTTCTTGAGTGAATTATGATTGGTATTTTTAGTTTTTCTGAAAGTTCTATAAACTTTTCAAAAACTATTTTTTGTTTTTTATCTTTAGATTTTAAATAATCTAACCCTACTTCTCCAATTGCGAATGGCTTTTCCTTTTTTATGAAATCTATTTCAGCGTAGATTTCTTCTTCAGAAAGTTCTAATGCATCCCAAGGAAATAATCCTAATGCAGGTTTTACAATTGGGTATTTTTTTGAGATCTCAAGTGTTTTTCTATTTGATTCTATGTTTGATCCATTATTGATTATTACAGAAACTTTTGCTTCTTTTGCTCTTTCAATAACTTTATCTAAATCTTTCTTAAAACTCTTTGCGTCCAAATGTGCATGGATGTCTACTAACATTTTAGAATAAATTTATTAAGGGTGAAAAAAACTTTATTGCTTGTGGAAGCAAACCAATTATTATTAATGCTAAAAAGATGAAAGATATTATTAAAAAGATTTTATGTGATTTCTTTTCATTTTTAGTCCTTGAAAGCAAAAATACTTTTAACATTCTTCCGCCATCTAATGGGCCCATGGGTAACAAGTTAAATAAACCAACGCCTAAGTTGGCCATAAACAACCAGTAAAATAGTCTTCCTACCCAAGCTAATATTTTAGAAAGCGCTTGATTTTTATAGGGAGCAATTTGTATTCCAAGATATCCTGCTGAAGAGTTTTCTGGATTTTCTTCTAGCTTTATTTCATAGGACCCCTTATCTGTGATTATATTAATGTCTTCCCCTGGTTTTTTTTCTGACATTTTTTCTATAAAAACATAAACGTCCCCCATGTTTTCATCATTTACTGTTAATATCCTTTCCCCGGGAGCCATTCCTGATTCTGAGATTGAAAAATTTTCACTGAATCCTGTAACCAAAACCCCGCTACCAACCATTGCTGAGGCGGTAATTGGGCTTATTACAAAGAATAAAATTAAAAGAGAAATTATGGCAGTTACTACATTTGCGAAAGAGCCTGCTGAAAGAACAGATAATTTTGCTTTTGTTTTTGCTTTTTCTAATTGTTTTTCATCTGGTTCTACAAATGCCGCTGGTAAAATTGGCAATATAACTCCGATGATTGCAAAACCTGATGATTTTAATTTTATTTTATTAAGTCTTGCAAACATTCCATGGCTCATTTCGTGTACTGTTGCTAAGATAAATATTACAATTATCCAATATAAAAAAGTCATTGTTGGAATTCCGGGTGCAATTTGCACGCCGGGCAATAATAAATTTATTGGTGAGGGTTGGCTTAAGAATAAAAATTCATATATTCCTTTGATTAAGAATCCCATTATGAATAGCATCCCCCCAAAACCAACCGCAATAGAAATATATTCTAAGAATCTCCAAAACTTAGGGCATTTTTTGGAAAGTTTATCCATAAACTTTAATCCCCATTGGGTTTTGTAAAGAACGAAATATAATACTGGGAAAAAGATTTTTTGAACTTCTACGTTCTTTTTCTTTATACGCATTAATAAAAGTAAGACTAAACCGAATATTACTACAAAAATAAGATCCCAATTCACCATCTTTATTTAGCCTTTTTTATTGCTCTAAATGCTTTTGATCCACATTTTTTACAGGTAACTTTTCCCTTAAGAATTTTTTGCATGTTTGTTCTTTGTTTAGTTTTACATTTCTTACAAACAAAAACATTCTTATGTAATCTTTCTGTTGCTTCTTTAAATTTTGCCATTTTATTTTACCTGCTTCATCACTTTATCGCCCATTATTATCCAATACAAAATTTGGGCCCCCCCCATAACTTGATCTTTAAGTTCTGATGGGAGTTTAATATCAAATGTTTCATAGCTTTCCATGTCCATTACATTTGCTGAATCGCCATGTATTGAAAGTACTTGCGCTGTTTTCTTTTCTATAATTGGAACTTCAACATTATCATGGCCAGGAACTAGTTTTATTATTTTTCTACTATCGACCAAACCAATTGCTTCGATTCTGCATTTAGCATGTCCATGTTTACCGGGTCTTGAAATTTGAATACTTGATATTTTACAAGCTACTCCGTCGAAAATAACATATCCCCCAATTTTTAGGCCGGTTGCGTGCACATTTTTTGTTGCCATCTTGTTTTGAAGAAAGTGAAGAGTTTATAAAATTTTGGTTTTATTTCTTTCCTTTCTTTTTTGATTTTTTCTTGGTATTTTTCTTTTTTGTATATTTTTTTGCTTCTTTTTTTGAAACTGCTTCTAAACTATTTAAGAATTTTTTAGCTTCAGCTTCTAATTTAGTTCTAAGTCTTTTTTCTTCTTTAATACCTTCTTTTATTAATTTGTCCGCGATTTTCTTCGCTTCTTCCCTATTTATCTTATTATCTTTCATTAATTTGTCTGTTGCCTTTTTTGCATGTTTTGCAGCCAAGGAAGCAAGACCTATTCCTAAAAGAACTGCTTTTTTTGCTGTTTTTTTCATTTTAGTTCCTCCTTTTTGTTTTTATTATTGTGAATATTGCCATGATTAAGGCTAATATGAAAAAGATATCTGAGATTTTAAAGATTGCTAAAACTGGTTCTGCGCTTATTTGTATTGTTAATGCTCCCGCAATTACTAATCCTGCTATAATCATACCAAACGTTGTTCTTGTTAAGGCTAAACTTAAATCTGTTTTTAATTCTTTAATATCTTCTTGATTTATTGCAGCTTCTTGTGTTTCTGATTTTCTGGCCATTTTATTGAATTTACCTGGGAAATCTTTGAATAATTTTAGATATTCAATTGCACTTTTTTTCACTTCTTTCATGATGTGATTTGGATCTTTCTTCTTCTTAATAATTTCCTTTACATAAGGTTTACATACTTTTATGAAATTGAAAGATTCATCTAATTCTTCTCCGAAAGCTTCAGCAGTCACAACTGCCTTCATGAATAAAACTAAATTTTGTGGTAAGGTCATTAAGTATTTTCTTGCTAATGTAAAAATTGATCCGAAAGCAGTTGCCATTTTTATTTTATCTATTGACATATCGTAATACATACTAAGATCTTCTGAAATGTCTTGTCTTAATTGTTCTTCATTTATTTCTCCTTTTGCAAAACCAAGTTCAAAGAATCCAGTTACAATTAATTCTTTATTTCCGCTAATTAATCCTACAAAGAATCCTTCTATTTTTTCTTTTAGAGATTCATCTAATCTTCCAACTATCCCATAATCTATTAATCCTATTACGTCGTCTTTCATGATTATTATATTCCCTGGATGTGGGTCGGCGTGAAAATATCCATAATTGAAAACTTGTTCTAAGAAAAAACCTACTGCATTTGATACTACTTTTTTTATTCTTTTTTCTCCAAATTCTTCTTTGTCTATTTCTGATATTTTTTTACCATTAATATATTCCATTGTTAGTACTTTATCTGTTGTAAAATCCCAGTAAACTTTTGGAATCTTTACTTGTTTATTTTTTTTGAAATTTTTATAAAATATGTCTATATTTTTTCCTTCTTGAAGATAAGATAATTCTTTTTTTGTATATTTTTCAAATTCTTCTATTATTTTTTCTGGACAAAGAGTTTTTAATCCAGGGTGTGCTTTTTCTATGAAAGGAATTAAATGTTTGAATAAATCAATATCTGTTTTGAATTTTTCTTGAATATTTGGACGCATTACTTTAATTGCTACTTTTGTTCCATCTTTTAGAAATGCTTTGTGTACTTGTCCAACAGAGGCTGCAGCAATTGGTTTTGGAAAAACCTTCATGAATAGATTGCTTAGTGGGTGTTTTAGCTCTGCTTCTATTATTTCTTTTGCTTTTTCAAATGGAAATGGTTTAACTTCATCTTGAAGTTTAGCAAATTCATGTGCAAACTCTTCTGGAATTAGATCTTCTCTTAAACTTAGTAATTGTCCTAATTTAATGAAAGCTCCACCCATGTCTTCCATTACTAAACGTAAATGTTTTGGAAAAAGTTCTTCTTTTTTTGGTAAAGCTCTTAATCTGGTTCTTTTAGAAAATGTTAAGTGATGTTTTAAATCTAATTTTTCTATTATGTATCCCAATTCGTGTTTGAAAAGGATGTCAACTAATTGTCTTAACCTTCCAATGTCTTTAAAAGTTTGAGGCAAATCCATGTAGATAATTTAAGAAAGTAAGTTTAAATAAATTTCTATTTCTTTTTAGTTTTTTTCTTTGTTGTCTTCTTTTTTACTGTTTTTTTATCTGGAGTTTTCTTTTTTCCTGCTAAAACTAGTTTTAGTGCTTTTTCTATTTCTTCACTTGGTTTTCTGGTTTCTACCACAGTGGTCCTTTCCACTCTAGACATATCTCTCATTGCTCTTTCTAAATATTTTAATCTTAAATTTACTTCAAAAATTTCTCTAGAAAGGTTTGCTATTGCGATCCATAACTGAGTTAATTTTGGGTTGTCTGAAGAAAGCATTGCTTCTTTACTATTATGTGTTTCATCTATTTGTCTCTTAAGATGATCTTTTAAGCTTAAATCTATTTTATCTTGCCAATTAGCCATTTTAAACCCCCTTAATGCTGTGGGGGAATTGATTATAATTTAAATAACTTTCCATGCTTGAGTAGTTACATGAAAAAAGAAAAAAGTTAATTTATTGTTCTTCCATTTGATTTCTTAAACTATCTATATCAACATAATCTGCTTCATGATATACTACTGGGGCTCTTGGATCTTCTTCCCTTCTTGATATCATCATAGAAGCAGTTCCATCGGTTCCTTCACGGGGTACGCAAACTGCTACATCATAATCTTCTGTTCCATTTCCATCAACATCTAAGGCAATATAATAGCCAGTATATCTGCTTTCTTTTTTTTCACCGCAACCAGTCAATCCGACTATTCCTGCGGTTAAAAGGGTTCCAGCCAATACAATATTTTGAAGTGTTTTTTTTAATTCCATTTTGAATATTGCCTCCTTTTTGTTACTTTAAATCTTAATTTATCCATTTATAAATCTTTCTATTTGTAGTTACTTAACAGTGATTACAATTCAAAGGGAATATTTAAATAGTAAACATATCGGCATAAAACTATGGTAACGTTAAAGAAAGGCGACTTTGTATCAATAGATTACATTGGTAGGCTGGCCTTTAATGATAATATCTTTGATTTAACAGATGAAAAGCTTGCAAAAGAGAATAAACTTCATGATCCTAAGCTAACTTATGGTGCTTTAACTATCTGTATTGGAGAAAAACATTTGCTTGAAGGTTTAAATGAAGAACTTGAAGGAAAAGAAACTGAAAGTGAATTCAAAGTTACTTTAAAACCAGAGCAAGCATTTGGAAAGAAAAATCCTAAGTTAATCAAGATCGTTTCTAAAGGTGCTTTTAAGAAACAAGATATGGAACCTTATCCTGGCATGCAAATTCAATTAGGAAATGCCATGGCTACTGTTAGAACTGTTTCTGGTGGACGAGTTATTGTAGACTTAAACCATCCTTTAGCTGGAAGAGAGTTAGTTTATGATGTAAAAGTTCATAAAAAAATTGATGATGTTGAAGAACAAGTAGTTTGTTTGTTAAAAATGAATTTATTCTTAAATAAAAAACATTTTAAGATTGAAATTAAAGAAAAAACTGCTGAAATTAAGGTAGACAAAAAAGTTCCTGAAGAAGTTCAGAAAACTTTTAGTGAATTAGTTAAAAAATTGATTTCTAGCCTCGAAAAAGTTGTATTTATCAGTGAGGAACAAAAACAACCACTGAAGAATAATTAACTTTATAAATAAGAGTGCATTCCCACTTTTATAATTTTAAAGAGGGTGGGTTAAATGAGGGATTTCATACAAGAAGCAAACGATGTTGATTTTGGATTAAACGAAGAGCCTAGAAAACATTCTGCAATTGATGAAGAATTAGAACAACTTCTTGCAAAACAAAAGGCTAAGATAAAAGTTATTGGCACTGGAGGCGCAGGTAACAACACAATAAACAGAATTTCTGAAGTAGGAATTTCTGGTGCTGAGACCATTGCTGTTAATACTGATGCTCAAGATTTATTATATGCTAATGCAACTTCTAAAATTTTAATTGGAAGGGAAATTACTGGTGGATTGGGTGCTGGTGGTATTCCCCAAATTGGCGAAGAAGCTGCAAGAGAAAGTGAACACGAAATCAGAGAAAAATTAAAGGGTGCTGATATGGTTTTCATTACTTGTGGTCTTGGTGGTGGGACCGGAACTGGAAGTGCTCCTGTAATTGCCGAGATTGCTAAGAAAAATGGTAGTTTAACTGTTGGAATTGTAACCATTCCTTTTGAAATGGAAGGTCAAAGAAGATATGAAAATGCTATTATTGGACTTGAAAGATTAGAAAATATTGTTGATACTTTAATTGTTATCCCAAATGATAAGTTGTTGGAGCTAGCTCCTGATTTGCCATTACATACCGCATTCAAGGTTGCAGATGAGATCTTGACTAATGCGGTTAAAGGCATAGCAGAATTAGTAACAAAGGCTGGTTTAGTTAACTTAGACTTTGCAGATATTCGTACTGTTATGGGGAAGGGCGGTGTAGCACTTATTGGAGTTGGAGAATCTGACTCTGAACATCGGGCAGTTGAGGCTGTAGAAAAAGCTATCAACAATCCGTTGCTTGATGTTGATATTATGGGTGCTAACGGTGCATTGATTAATGTTAGTGGTGGAGCAGATATGACTCTTGAAGAAGCTAAACAAGTTGTAGAAACAGTCTCTGCTAAACTTAGTGAAGATGCAAGAGTTATTTGGGGTGCACAAATCTCTGAAGATTTAGAAGGAACAATAAGAGTTTTATTAATTGTTACAGGTGTATCTAGTCCACAAATCTTTGGTCCTAGAAGAATGACTGATGATAAAAAGAAAAGAGACATTGAAGAAGAACTCGGTATTGAGTTTGTGGATTAAAAATGCGGATAGACCTAACAGAAATTGATTGCTATTTCTTGGATCTCGGTGGCGATGTTACAGCTTATTATTTTTCACATGGGGTTGAGCCCGCTGAGCTGGATGAATGGAGAAAATGGAATCATGCCCCCTTAAGGGTCATAGGTTATGTAGGAAGTTCGGACACAGAGATAATTTTTGATGGTTCTTTAGATGAATCCCAACTTATTCCTGAACCAAAGATTGGGCTCCATCCCGTATTTGTATCTAAAAGAGGGATTAGGGTGTCTAAGGATTCAGTAAAAGCGCTTGATGAACATTTTGAACTTCCTAAAAGTGCATCAAGGTAAATCCTTTTTATTTTTCTTAATGATTGTTTTTAGAAAGATTTATAAATCTCTCCTATTGAGATTAAAATATGAACAAAAAAGCACTTAGGATCATTGGATTTTTACTTATCCTTATTGGAATAATCTTTTTAATAATTGGATTTAACGGTATTTTTGCTTTTGCAAGTAGCCTGTCATTTGGTGCGTTTGGGGGTGCAAGTAGGGGCATACTCCAATTATTCATTGGAGGGGGGTGTATACTTGTTGGTGCATTCATGGTATATGCTTCATACATAGGAAAAATATTTTCATATGCTACTAAGGAAGTCTCTCCAGGAATTGAAAGAGTATCTAGGGCAGTTGGAAAGGGTTTTTCAAAAGGATATAATAAGAAAAAGAAATAATTACTTTAGTACTTTTCCAGTTTTTATACACCATAAATAAAGATCTAATTCTGCCTGAGAAATCTTTAGTTTGTCTGCAATTGTTTGTAGTTTTTGTTCTATTGCTAAGTATTTGTTTTTTGTTAATGTTTTTGGTCTTTCTATTATTTTTGTTTCTGATAAGATATTTATTATGTGCCTATCTAAGATTGCATAATTTTCATATCCAACATTTCTTAATAAATGAGATGATTCTTTGTAACCTAAACCTTTAATATTTTTTACTAGCCATTCTCTAGGTTCTTTTTCTTTTTTTAATATTAATTTTATATCTTTATATTGCCTTGCAAGGACTATCCTTTCTGCTCTTTGTGGCCAAAATCTATGTCCTTTTTGTTTTAAGAATTTGGCTAGTTTCTTTTCATCCCAGGAACAAAATCCTTCTTTACAAAGTTCTCCTTGTATTTTTATTGATTCTTCTGCTTTCCAATTTGCTGTCATTAAACAAAAACAAAGTTCAGAAAACCAATCTTTATTATTTTTGAATTCTTTTAGTCTAGTTTTCACTAATGTTCCTACTTCGGAGTCTTTCAACTCTTTAATTGTTCTTAGTAGGTCTTGCATTTTAAAAAGAAAAAATTAAGATTTCCAAGCGCCGTGAACATTGCAGTATATTCTTGCTTTGACATTATCTGATTGTATGAAAAACTCTGCTTCGGATTTGTCTCCTGGCTTTAAACGTTTTCTATACAATCTTCCGTTTGTAATCACTTCAATCCACTCTATGTAATGATTTTCTTCCATTGGGTGGGGGATGGATCCTACTATTATTTTAAATCCAATTCTTGATTTTTTTATCATTGGCTTATGCTTTTCCTGGCCTTGATCTTGCATTTTTTCTTTTATCAATTCCATCTCTTGATTGCAGCAAACTAATTTTCCGCTTCCTCTATGCAATACTTCTACAATATTCCCACAGACATTACATCTGTATATTTGTTTTAATTCTGTCATTTTAATAATTTTCAGCTAAGACTTCATAATAAGCTTGTGTGTGTTGGCATGCAGGGCATAGTTTTGGTGCTTCTTTGCCTTCATGTATGTAGCCGCAGTTTCTGCATTTCCATTTTATTACTTTGTCTTTTTTGAATACTTTACTATTTTTTACATTTTCAAGCAATTTTCTGTATCTTTTTTCATGTTGTTCTTCAACTTCTGCTATTTCTTTAAAAGAGTCTGCTATTTCATTCGACCCTTCTTTTCTTGCCACTTTTTCAAATTCTGGGTAAAGTGTGCCCCACTCCATTTTTTCTCCTTCTGCTGCTGCTAGTAGGTTTTCTTCTGTTGTGCCTATTTTGCTAGCTGGAAACTCTACTTCAATATTTACTTGTTCTTTATTTATTTTACTTAGATGTTTGAAAAATATTTCTGCATGTTCTTTTTCATTATCTGCTGTTTCTTGGAATATTGATGAAATTTGCTCAAGGCCTTCTTTTTTGGCTGCACTAGCAAAATAAGTATATTTATTTCTTGCTTGACTTTCTCCCGTAAATGCTTTTGTTAGGTTCTTTATTGTTTCTTTCATAGAACTTACCCCTAAGATGTATTCTTTATGCTCCTTTTTATATTTTGTTGTTTTAAGGCACTTAGAACTGCACTTGAGCGTAAGATTTAAATATGTTAATTACATTAAAATATTATGAAAAAATCAAAGGATGATGATCGTTTTTTTATGGTTAGTGGATTTACTGCAGCCGCATTAGTAATAATAGCACATTATTTTTTTATTTCAAATCTAAATTTTCATTCAACAATCCACGTAATAATTAGTATTTTTCTATTTTTCCTACTTGCTGGAGTAATTGGTTCTTTATTAGAAAAAATTTGGAATAAATAATGGGCAATTTTGTTTAACATACTTCTTTTCTATGTTTTGTAACTTTTACTATAAATGCAATTAATTGTAGCGCTATTATTATAATTGTCATTACTACAGTAGCATATCCAAACCAATCAGGGCCAACCTTGCCGTAGGTTGAGAAAAATTGGAAATAAATTAAATGTCCAAAAACCAAATAAAATATTGCGTGGGTCAAACTATGGAGCCATTTCCATGATTTAATACCCAAAAATGCAATTACTTTGCTAAAAGAAGTAGCTGCAAGTAATAATGCCCAGAATAAAGCAATTAATCCAAGTAAATTAGACAACCCAAAACCGTCTCCCCCTATTTTTATTAAGTTTGAAAGAGGCCTACTTGATATCACAATTATAAAATGAATTAAAGCTGTTAGAGTAAACCAAATGCCTAACTCCCCCCTCCAACTAAAAGGAATAGTTAAAAGAGATGAACCCTCTACTGGTTTCCTCAGTCTCATTATCGGACCAATGATTAAAATTAAAAATAAGAGAATGAATGATACTCTTGCAAAGGAAGTAGACCAGGCAATTTTAAGTAAGAATTTAAAAATAGAAACTAAAGCCAAAGAAAAAATACCCACTATTATGTGTTGTATCGGTGTGTTTTTAGCATCCATAATGCATATTCAATTATTAATAGTTTAAATATTTATTGTTTTTAGATTGCCCCTACCTTTTTACAGATTATAAATTTTTATTAATTCTAAAATAATTTTTTTGGTGGGAACTGGATTATATGGATGCGCAGGTTTTCTTTCAGAAAATGGATAACAAAAGCCTTTGATTTTTAGAATTTATTTTTTCTGTAAAAAATTCAAAATTACGGAAGTTGAAAAGTTGTAATTACTACAAAATTAGAACATACCTTTAAATATAATTAGTTACTTACCATAATTATCGGTTGTCCTGGAAAGGATGTGACTGTTCAGCCTCTGTTGAGTATTCGGCTATTAATATGGTGGAAGGGCTATAACTCGCCATATGAAATCTATGCTCTTTAAGCTTCTTTACAGCGCGAGGGAGATAACCATTAAAATAAACTAATAGGTTAAGATTGATTTGGTGATTGTTTATGGCACTTCCTCACCGAGCCCTTTAATAAAAATGGCAAAGAAAAAACAAATAAAAAAAAGTATTAAAAAGAAATCTATAAAAAAAGCTTGTAGATCTCCTAGTAAGAAAAGTAAAGAGAATAAAGTTAAAAAACTTATTAAGTTAAGAAAAAAGACTTCTAAAAAGAAAAAATAAATTATTGGTAAAAAATATAAGAATTTATTTAATTTTTAAAGCTTTTATTATTTTGTCAAGCTTTTCATTAATTTCTTCAAAATCTTTACTAGAAATCTTACCTGGGCTACCACCTTTCTTTGCAAAACATTCCCTGCAATAAACTGGTTTGGTTGAAGTTGGTTTGAACGGAACTTCGCATTCTTCACCACATTCAGAACAAGTAACTTTAGTCATTTCAACTTCTCTTCTTTCTCCGCCTCTACTACCAGAATCTCTTCTAGGACCGCCTCTACCTCTTGGGCCATCATTAAAGCTTCTTCTAGGGCCATCCCTTCTTGGACGACTATCTCTAGAATCGTTTCTTCCTTTTGATGGTTCATATCTTGGCATAGACTTTTTAGAAATTCCGGCAGTATATAAAGCTATGTAATGGTTATTTTCCAGCATCACAATGTTCTTTTATTGGACAATTTTCACATTTAGGTTTTGATTTACAAACATTTTGTCCATGTTTTACTAATAAATTATTAATGGTTTTCCAATATTTTTTAGGCAATGTTTTTCTTAATTCTGATTCTGTTTGTTCTGGTGTTTTTGTTTTTACTAAATTTAATCTATTTGATATTCTATGGACATGAACATCTACACAAACTCCGGGCTTACCAAATCCATAAACTAATGTGCAATTAGCTGTTTTCCTTCCTACTCCTGGTAACTTGATCATTTCTTCAATTGTGTCTGGAACTTTTCCATTATATTCCTTTAAAATAATTTGGCAGATTTCTTTTATTTTCTTAGCTTTTTGTTTGTAAAATCCAGATGGCCTTATTAAATCTTCTAATTCTTTTGATTTAAGCTTTAAAATTTCTTTGGGTGTAGAAGCTTTTTCAAATAATTGTTTGGATGCTTTTGTTGTATTAGCATCTTTTGTTCTTTGAGATAAAACAGTAGAAATAAGAACCTTAAATGGATCTTTAGAAGAAACAACTGCTTTTTGTTTATATTCTTGCCCGAGAATTGACATTATTTTGTCTATTTCCATGCTTTAAATTAAAAAGGAAAAGCTTTATAAAGCCTTTTAAGGTCCTTAAAAATAATTCTTAATACTTAAAAATGGAACAGATTAAACAGGAAAAAAGGACAGTTTGGAGTAAGTTTAAAAGCTTTGTAATTCAATGTAGAAGAGTTTTTAGAATTACAAAAAAACCAAACAAAGAAGAGTTTAAGACAATTGTTAAAGTTAGTGCATTAGGAATTTTGATAATCGGATCAATGGGTTTCTTAATCGATTTGATATGGACCCTAGTAAAAGGATAAAAATGGCAATATATACATTAAAAACAACCGCAAATAGGGAAGACCAAGTTATGGATTTTCTTATTTCACATGTACAAAAGAAAGAATTAGATGTTTATGCCATTGTTAGGCCACATGGACTTAGGGGATACATATTTGTTGAAGCAGCAAGTAAGGATGATATAGAAGCTGCAATAAAAGGAATACCTTATGCTAAAGGAATTTTAGAAAAACCTTTAGATTATAAAGAAATTGAACATATGTTAGAGCATGTTAAAGCACAAATTAATATTCAAAAGAATGATATTGTTGAAATTATTACTGGGCCTTTCAAAAGAGAAAAGGCGAAAATTACAAGAATTGATAAAGTAAAAGAAGAGGTTGTTGTTGAACTGTTAGAATCAGCAGTTCCAATTCCAATTACAGTAAAGATAGATGCTGTTAAAGTTATTAGAAGAGAATCTGAGGAGGGAATAGAAGATGAGCAAAGAGAAAGTTGATGTAATGGTTGAAGGTGGCAAAGCTAGTGCTGGTGCTGCGATGGGTCAAGCTTTTGGTCCACTTGGTGTGGATATGAAAGCAATTTTAGATAAAATAAATGAAGCAACTGCTGAATTTAAAGGAATGAAAATTCCAGTTACTGTTATTGTTGATACTAAAACAAAAGAATTTGAGTTGGAGATTGGTACTCCTCCCGTTTCTGAATTAATTAAAAAAGAATTAGGTTTGCAAAAAGGCAGTGGTAAAGCTGCTATTGAAAAAGTTGGGAACTTAGCTATTGAACAAATTATTAAAATTTCCAAAATGAAGCAAGCTTCTTTGTTAGTTAATAATCTTAAGGGTGCTGTAAAATCTGTTATAGGTAGTTGCGGTGCTATGGGTGTTTTAGTAGAGAGTAAAACTCCTGTTGAAATAAATGGAGATATTGATAATGGAATTTATGATAAAGAAATCAATGAAGGAAAAACTGAACCTTCTCCGGAAAAATTACAAAAATTGAAGGCTGAATTAGATAATATTAAAACTGGACTAGAGAAACAAGTTAAAAAATTAGAGAAAGAAAAAGAAGAAGAAGAAAAGCCTGTTGAAGAAGCTCCAAAAGAAGGAAAAGATGTAAAGGAAGGAGAAAAGAAGGTAGAAGGAACAAAAGAAGAGAAGCCAGCTGATAAAAAGAAAGAGGAAAAAAAGAAATAATCAAAAGTTTTATAAATCAAGTTCATGGCTCTAATTTTTATGGGGTTGTGGGCTAGTTTGGCTATGCTTCAAGGTTTGGGACCTTGTGACCCCGGTTCAAATCCGGGCAACCCCATACTACAAAAATGACAAAAACAAAGAAAGTTGGAAGCACAGGAAGATTTGGTGTAAGATACGGTAGAACAATAAGGCAGAAGGTTCTTGACGTTGAAAAGAAACAAAAGAAAAAACATAAATGTCCTTTTTGTAATAAAACTGCAGTTAAGAGAGTTTTTGTAGGGGTATATGAATGCAAAGTTTGCAAAGTTAAATTTGCGGGAAAAGCTTATTTTCCAAAGGAATAAAAATGACAACATACAAATGTTTTGATTGTGGGAAAATTATAAAAGAAGAATACATTAGGAAGAGAGTTAGATGTCCTTATTGTGGTTCTAAAATTGTTTACAAACCAAGAGTAGTTAATACTAAAGTTAAGGCAGTATAAAAATGAATGATATAAGTCCGGAAGCAAGAGAAAATATAACCCAATTGCAAATAATGGAACAAAGATTGCAATCTTTAATGATGCAAAAGCAAAGTTTTCAAACTCAAATGTTTGAAGTTGAAAGTGCTTTAAAGGAAACTAAAGATTTGAAAGGAGATGCTTTCAGAATTATTGGTCCAATTATGATTTCTTCAAATCTAACAGACATTAAAAAAGATTTAGAATCAAAAAAAGAAATGTTTGACTTAAGATTGAAAAGTATCGAGAAGCAAGAAAAGAAAATTAAAGAAGAAGCTTCTGAATTACAAGAAAAGGTGATGAAGGAATTAGGGCAATAAGATGGTCAAGGAAGGTGGAATAGTATTAGAAATTATGGAATTACTTGGTGAGATTGGGGAAGACAACAGTGTCCCAAGAAATGTTAGGGCTAAGATTAAAAACGCTTTTTCTGCTTTAAATCAAGAAGGTAAAAGTTTGCCTGTAAAAATAAATGCTTCTATTCAAGAACTAGATGAGTGTAGTGATGATCCTAATGTGCCTGCATATGTTAGAACGCAGATATGGGATATTGTAAGTAGATTAGAGAGTATTTAAATACAGAAATCTTTATAAATTAGGACGTGTTCCAAAAACTATAGGAGGAAATAAGATGGCTAACATATTCTCAAAATTCAAAAGTACTTTTTCAACAGGAGAAGAATATCCTGAAGAATTTACTGATGATTACATTGAAATAGAGACTGAATCCAAAACTCCTAAGGCAAAAATTATGGTTAGGCCATTTGTGATAGAAGATTTTGCTGATATTAAACCTGCCTTAGATGCTTTAAGAGAGGGCTATACAATTGCATTAGTAAACATAAAACCTTTAAAAGACAGAGATGTTGTTGAACTAAAAAGGGCAGTAAATAAGTTGAAGAAAACTACTGATGCTATTGACGGTGATATTGCTGGTTTTGGTGATGATTGGCTTGTTGTAACTCCAAGTTTTGCGGGAGTTTATAGAAGCAAAGTTACGGCAAATATTGAAGACCAGGAGTAACCTTTATATATTTTTCTTCTTAATTTTTTAATATGGATAAATTAGAAAAACAACCATGCCCGATGTGCGGGAAGAATACTTTGACCTTATTGCAAGATGATATGGATGTACCTTATTTTGGTAAAGTGTTTATTATGTCAATGACTTGTAGTTCTTGTAATTATCGAGTTGCCGATGTTGAATCTGCTGAAACCAAAGAACCTTGTAAGATTGAGTTTGAAATTGATAATGAAAAGGATATGAAGGTTCGCGTTGTTAAATCTTCAGAAGCTACAGTTAAGATTCCTGGAATGAGAATGTCTATGGAATCTGGTCCTGGATCTGATGGTTTTGTTTCTAATATTGAAGGATTGTTAGATAAGTTTAAGGGAATAATTGAAGGTGAAAGAGATACAACTGATGAGGATTCTGTTAAGAAAAGTTGTAAGAATTTACTCAAGAAATTATGGAAAGTTAAATTAGGAGATGTTAAGCTGAAAGTTGTTATTGAAGATCCTTCTGGGAACTCTGCTATTATTTCTGATAAAGCTAAGATTTCTAAATTGAAAAAGTAAGCTATTTAAAGGTTGTTTTTTGCTAGATTTTTATGAAAGTTGCATATGTTTTGGCTAAAAGTAATTTAGATGTGCTTAAGGTTGTTAAATTAGCTAAATTGCCTAAAAAAGTTGGTTTAGTTACGACTATACAATTTTTAGGTCAACTTGATGCCGTTAAGGAATATTTAGAAGGCCGGGATCATGAAGTTTTTATTGGTGGGCAAGTTCTTGGTTGTGATGCAGGAAATGCTAAGAAGATTGCTAATAAGGTTGATGCTTTTCTTTATGTCGGTTCCGGAGAGTTTCATCCTTTGAGGGTGTTAATTGAAACTGGTAAAAAAGTTATTGTTGCTAATCCTATTTCTAGAGAAGTGGGGGAGTTATCTAATGCTGAAATAAAAGAGATTGAAAAGAAAGTTCTTGGTAAATACAATAAGTTTTTACATGCTGAGAAGATTGGAATATTAGTTTCTACAAAACCTGGACAATATAATTTAGATAAAGCTTTTGAATTGAAAAAAAGTTTAGATAAAGAAAGTTATATTTTTATTGGCAATGAAATAAGAGTTAATGAGTTAGAAGATTTTAATGATATTGATTTTTGGGTGAATACTGCTTGTCCAAGGATTGAAGATAGAAATGTTATTTCTTTGGAAGATTTAGAAAAGTATAAATAATTATTTCTTTTTAATTTTCCAAACACAAAAATAAGGGATTTTTGAATAAATAGCATAGTCTTTGGGGAATAATTTTTTAGATTTTTTTAAAGGAAAACAATCTTTATAATCAACAATCTCAAAACCATTTTTTACTATAGTTTTAATTATTGTTTCATAAGTTTTATGGTGGGTGGGCATCCTTATTTTCTTTTTACCATCAACATTCCAAATACCATAGATCTTTTTTTCATTAAAATAATCTTTTTTTCCTAAAACTCTTAATTTTTCTCCATTATGGATTACTTTTTCTATGCATTCTGAAACTGGATTTCCAATTGAAAAAATAAAAAAGCCATTATTCTTAAGAACCTTTTTAACTTCTCTAAAAACTGCATTCCAATCTTTAAAATAATCTATAACTAATGTTGCTATAACAATATCAAATTTTTCTTTAAAAGGAATCTTATAACCAGAACCAATTTTTAAATCTAACTTGGGATTCTCTTCTTTTGCTATTTTAATCATTTCTTTACTAATATCAAAACCTTTTACCTTTGCACCCTTTTTAGTTAGAAGTTTAGCATAAATCCCTGTTCCACATCCAAAGTCCAAAATTTTTTTATCTTTTACCTTTCCCAGTAATTCTAATGCGGCGGGCATTTCTAACATTTCATTATAAAACCAACCACCTGGAAATTTTTTGGTTCTAAGATTATGATAAAGTTCAGCTAAGAAATCGTACTTTTTTTCAACTTCTTTTTCTTCCTTTTTCATTCCAAAATATCTGGTTTTTGTTAATTTAAATATCTAACTATTTCTTAATTGTTTTTTTGATTAGATTAGAAAACTATAAAAATAGTTAAATTGCTCTAATTCTTATGAATAAAACTGATGAAATAAATAATATTGCAACAAAGAGGGGATTTTTCTTTCCTACTGCAGAAATTTACAATGCTAAAGCAGGTTTTTGGACTTATGGGCATTTAGGTAAATTGATGAGAAGTAAGTTTGAAAACTTATGGTTAAAACATTTTCTAAGCTTAGATGATAATTATTGGGAAATAGATGGAAGTTACATTCTACCTCAAAAAGTCTTTGAAGCTAGTGGACATTTAGAAAATTTCAAAGATCCTTTAACCGGATGTAAGAAATGTCATTTTAGATTTAGAGCTGATGAATTAATTGAAGATAATACAAAAGAAAAAGCTGAAGGTTTAGATGAAAAAGAACTAACTAAACTTATTAAGAAACACAAATTAAAATGTCCTAAATGTAAGGGCGAGTTAGAAGATGTTAAATTCTTTAATATGATGTTTGAGTTAAAATTAGGAGCTACAGGACAAGATTCAGTTTATTTAGCACCAGAAACCGCTCAGAATCCTTTTATCTCTTTTAAACGAGAATTTGAGGCACTTAGAAGGAAGCTACCAATGGGCCTAGCAATGATTGGTAGGTCTTTTAGAAATGAAATTAGCCCAAGACAGGGTTTTTTCAGGCTAAGAGAGTTTAACCAAGCAGAATTGCAGATATTTTTTGATCCTGTTGAAGTAAACAAACACAAAGACTGGGATTCTGTAAAAGATTATAAACTAATTGTAAGTTTTGATGGGAAGAAAGAAAAAGAAGTTAAAGCAAGTGAATTAATTAAGAAAAAAATTCCTAAGTTTTATATTTATCATTTAGTAAAAATCCAAGAATTTTACTTAGAAAAATTAAAGATTCCTAAGAAGAAGTTTAGGTTTAGACAATTAAATGAAAAAGAAAAAGCATTTTACAATAAAGTTCATTTTGATATTGAAATTGATATGGATACCTTGGGGGGCTTTAAAGAAGTTGCTGGTTTGCATTATAGGGCCGATCATGATTTAAAGGGGCATGAAAAAGTTTCTGGAGAGAAGTTCACAGTCCAGGTTGGAGATAAGAAGATAATGCCTCATGTTTTAGAATTGAGTTTTGGTATTGATCGGAATATTTGGGCAATGATGGATGTTTTCTTTAAAAAAGAAAAGAATAGAGATTTGTTTTTATTCCCATTTTCAGTTTGTCCTATTGAGGCAGCTGTATTTCCATTAGTTAAGAAAGATAAGTTGCCAGAAAAGGCAGAACAAATATACCATATGTTAAACAAAGTATTTATTACGATCTACGACAAATCAGGAAGTATTGGAAAGATGTACAGGAGAGTTGATGAAATTGGCTGTCCTGCAATGATAACTGTTGATCATCAAACATTAAAAGACGATACAGTAACTTTAAGGAATAGGGATGATATGAAGCAGATAAGAGTTAAAATAGAAGAGCTACCAGCAACATTAGTTAAGTTATACACTGGTACTGATTTGAAAGATTTAGGGAAAATTCTTTAGGGGGAAATAAAATGGCAAAAAAAATTATATTATACAGTACGCAGAGCTGTTCATATTGCGTAATGTTAAAAAATTTCTTAGAAAAGCATAAAATAGAATTTGAATATATTGATGTTAGCGAAAATCAAGCAAAAGCTAAAGAAATGGTTGAAAAGTCTGGCCAGATGGGGGTTCCAGTAATTGAAATTGATGGGGAAATCATTGTTGGTTTTGATAAAGCAAAAATAAGTGAATTGTTAGGAATAAAAGAATGAAAATTGAATATGATAAAGAAAAGTGCATTGGTTGTGGTGCTTGTGTTGCTGTTTGTCCAGATAATTGGGAAATGAAAGATATAAAGGCACATCCAAAAAAAACAGAAAGTGATTTGGATTGTAACAAAGAAGCAGCAAGTGCATGTCCAGTACAGTGCATACACATTAAAGAGTAAATTTATAAACTATTTTTTCTTCTTATATTGTTAAGGGCCTGTATTTTAGTCCGGTTTAGAATCCTCGGTTGGCAATCGGGGGACCCGAGTTCGAATCTCGGCAGGTCCACTCGGGCCAGTAGTCCAATGGTTTAAGACGTTGCCTTCGCAAGGCAGAAATGGGAGTTCGATTCTCCTCTGGTCCACTTAAGGAGGTTAAAAATGAATGAATGCATATTTTGTAAAATAATCAAAGGAGAAATTCCTGCAAAGATAATTTATGAAGATAAAGATGTAATTTCTTTCTTAGATCGGAATCAAGTTAACAAAGGACATGCTTTAGTTATGCCTAAAAAACACCATAAGAACTTTTTGGTCACTCCAAGGAAAGAATTTAGTGATTTGATGGAAGTTTCTAAGAAAGTTGCTGAAGCTCAAATGAAAATATTGGGTTCAAAAGGTTTTAATTTAATTGTAAATACTAATAAGGCTGCCGGGCAAGTTGTTGATCATTTGCACATACATGTGATTCCAAGGTATAGGGAGGATGGGTTGCAAGTGACATATGGTGGAGATAATAAGAAAGGCGCATCTGATGAAGAGTATGAAAAAATAAAAAGCTTTTTAAAACACTAATTTTGTCTCTTTTTATATGGCGTTGTTGTTTAGTCTGGTAAAACCCGAGTCTCATGAAATTTTTTGAGAAAGCTCGTGATCGGGGGTTCAAATCCCCTCAACGCCATTCTCAAAAAACCTTCAATTCTAACAAATTTTTGTTGGTTTGCAGGGATTCCTTTAATCGTTTTGTTGTACAGTAAATCATATTTTATAAAATTTTTAAATTTGTTTTCTTGTTTTGGGTTAACAAAACCAACTTTGTTCCTAAAAAGAATTAAGTTTTTCTTACCATTAATTTGTATCCTGTACCTCTGGAATTCGTTTTTCCATTTTTTTGGTTTATTTGATTTAGACATATAAAAATGAGTTTTAATACCTAGGTTATTTAAATAAATGTAGAACTCTTTTAATAAATCTTTAGAAATAACTTGAATTTCTAGTCTTGGATAATATTTATTTGGATTTTTAATTAAAAAGAAACTACCATCTGTCGCAAAAAATCCTTGCAAAAGGTATTTTATCAGCTTTCTTTTGTAAAATATGTTTGGTATTGTTATTTTTGTTCCCTTTTTACCTACCGGGAATCCTGTTTTATCTAATTTACTAAATAACCCTTTATCTGAGAAATTAAGCTGGATTACATTTTTTCCGGGGTTAGCCTTTCTAGGTTTTATGTCTCTACCGGTAAATCTCTTTAATAATGGCAAAACAACAGAATTAATAAATGGCCAATCATCATTAGCATTGCAGGTTATACAAACATTATAGTAAAATCCATTTTCTCTATCTTTTCTTTTATACTTCCCTATGCATCCGTCACCTAACATAATTCCATATAAAAGTGCAAAATCTTTATCCATAAATCAATGAACGTGTTTTTATTTATAAATCATTCCTACGCACTTGTCGCAGTTGTCAAGTGTTTTAGAAATCAAAATGTTTGTGGGGGGCATTCCCAATCAGAATATCATCACAAGAATAATGAATAACCATTATAACGAGTGAATCTCCTGTAAAAATCTCAACATTAACTGTTTTGTCTTTGTTATGGATTACCTGCAATGTTTCTTTGTAATTTCCTGGTTTTATGCCTGCGCGCGTATAAACATGAACGTTTCCAAAAAGGGCTTTTCGTTCATTTTTGGAAACGCCAATATCGCTTAAAAAACTTTGAAATACCTTGTTTAAATCTTTGCTAGTCTGGAGTGTGATGTATTTAACTCCTTCTTCTGAACTCATATTTATTATTTTTACCATAAAAAACTGGGTGATCTTTTCTAATTTAAATCTTTTGGAAAAGAATTAAAAAATAATTTTTTCTAGAAGCTTGTGGCTAAGCAAATACTCTTCTTTTTTTAAAAATAAAAGTTTTTTAGATTCTTTTAATTGAAGTTTTTTCTCCATTTGTTGTAAATATTTATCTAATCTTTTTTTCTGAATTATTTTTTTAAATAGTTTTTTCCAATCTTTTTTGTTACCTATTTTAATGTTGTTCCAGGCCCTTAAAATTCCAAATGCATAAAATCTGCATAAAATATCTGCATCATAAAAGCAAGCAATTGTAAAATCCTTTGTTTTTGGTTTTATTTCATGGTTTAGTATTGCATTATAAACATCCGCTATAAATTTATTGGAAAAGCCTTCTTTTTCTAAAAATCGTTTGGCATATTTTGCACTTGTGATCTCGTGATTTTTATCATGATTTTTTGAATCATGTAAAATAGCACAAGCAATTAATTTGTCTTTATCTAATTTTTTGTTGGGTTTTGCCGCAATTTCTTTAGAAATGTCTATTAACATAAGTGAATGAATTTTTAAATCAAAATCTAATTTATTAAATTCTTTTTGAAACTTTCCTAAACTAGCCATATCTTAAAAATAGATATTTTAATTTATATAGTTATCTAAATTATTTATAATTTAAAAATATCTAAATCTATTAAATGTTTCAAGTGTTTTTCTTTGTTCAAACAATAAAAAAAGAAAAGTAAACTTTACTTTTTTGCTAAAGTTATTTCAATTGTAGAAACTCTTACTTGTTTTCCTTCTTTGTTTGTGAATTCTTCTGAGTCAATTTTTATGTCTTTTACTTCGATTGTATTCTCTAAGAATCTTTTTGAAGTTACTTCGGATATGTCTACTGCCCTAGAAATAAACTTTCCTCTTGCTTTTACTACTACTTCTTTGGCGTTTTGTGTTGTAAATTGCATTACCACACCCGTAACATAGTTCATGAATGGTTTGCTGCCAACAAACATGGTGTGGTCTTCATTCTTCTTTTCTGCCATTTTAAGTTACCTCCGCCATCTTACTCAAATGTAAGATTATGAATCTTGCTTAACTAATCTAGCTAGATAGCCAGCTACAATATTTCTTATTTTTTTTGAAGAAATATCTGTTAATTCAGATACTTTCACTTTATTTTGATCAAAATCTTTTGTAAATAAGGATCTATGACTATTAAAAAGCTTTAAAGCGGTTCTCTTTGTTAATGTAGTCTTTATTCTTCCCATTGTTTTTTTGTGAGAAAATAGACGTTTATAAAGGTTTTGGGTCTTAAGGCGTTATGGCTTTGAAAAGATTTATATAGTGAAATTAATAAATTTGTATAATATGAAGAAAAAGAAGGTAATCTATCCTTGGAAGCAATATTTTATTGATTATTGGTATTTACTTGAAGGGAATAAGCCAAAATTCATCTTTTTTGCAATTCTTAGATCCATTTCGCAGTTTATATTTTTTGTTATAGCTTACCTATTTGGTAAAATTATCGATTTTCTTACTGTCTACTCAACGGGGGCTCCATTAACTAATCTTTACATTTATATTGGTTTAATTGGATTTTTTGGGGGTTTTACTGTATGGTTGAGGATGTTCTCCAAGAAAGGATTGAAGGTTATAGGGGCTCAAACAAGAAGGAAGGTTCGGTTGCTAGCTTTAAATAAATTAGTTCTTGCTGATATGGATTGGCATGAAAAGGAGAATACCGGAAGTAAAATTCAAAAAATAAACACCGGAAGTGATTCCGTGTATGAATCTATCCAAATATTTTCAAATGCTGGACTTTCTATGTTGATAGATTTTGTCAGTAGTATGATAATCTTTTTCTTCATAGATTGGAGATATTTATTGTTTTCCCTCATTTTTGTTACAATATCCCTTATTGGAGAGTCCTACTTCAATAAGCGGTTAGACTACTCGGCCACCCAACTAAACAAAGCTAGAGAAAAATTGAGCGGAAAAATACATGAATCTGCTTCAAATATTCCTTCAGTTAAATCCCTTGGAATGGGGCATTCAATTCATAAAAAAACAGAATCGGGGGAAGATGAATATTATAAGATTTGGGAAGAAAGGTTAAATCTACATAATCTTCATTTCAAGACCCTTAAAACTTTTTCTGCAATTGTGATCGCTTTATTTGTGTTAATGCTTAGTTTTGATGTTATAAACGGACTCATCAGTCTTGGTTCCATCTATGTTTTTTACAATTATTTTGAGAAGTTAAAAGGTTCTATGGGGACCTTAACTAACAATTCTCCCAGATTCATATCTGTTAAATCTGGCCTACATAGATTAATGATTATCCTTAGATTGAGTACCCGGGACGAATCTAAATTAAAAAGTTTTCCAAAAGAATGGAAGCAAATTGAATTTAGAAATGTTTCCTTTAAATATAAAAACAAAGAAGTATTAAAAAATTTTAATTTAAAAATTATTAGAAATTCGAGAATTGGACTTGTAGGTATGTCCGGTTCTGGTAAATCTACCATTATCAAATTATTAATTGGTTTGTATAAACCTTCTAATGGGAAAATTTTAGTTGATGGAGTAAATATGAAGAAATTTAGTTCAGACTCTATAATAAATGAGATCTCTGTGGTCTTACAGGATAGCGAAGTATTCAATATGTCTTTATATGATAATCTGGCTTTGGTCCAAAAGATAAGAGATGACAAACTAATTAATAAAGCGATTCAAATATCAGAATTGAAACCCATAATAAAAAAACTTCCAAAAGGGGCCGATACACCCATCGGAGAAAAAGGTTATCAAATGAGTGGTGGAGAAAGACAAAGATTAGGGATAGCTCGTGCATTGTCAAAAGATAGTTCAATGATTATTTTTGATGAATCAACCAGTGCATTAGACTCTAAAACTGAAAAAAGAATCCAAAATTCTTTAAATACTAAGTTAAAAAACAAAACAATGATTATTATTGCTCATAGATTGTCAACTTTAAAAAATGCAAATAGAGTTATAGTAATCAAGAGAGGGAAAATTGTAGAAAGCGGAACTTTTGATGAACTAATAAAACTAAAAAAGAATTTCTATAAATTGTATAAATTACAAATGAAAAAATAAATTTTAATGCGACAAATCTTTCTCAATTTTCTTTAAAACAAGAAGACCCTTTTTTCTCAGAGATCTTTTACGATTTAAGGTATCTCCCTCACTTAAATTTCTCCACTTCATTTTTTTAATATTGGTCAATTGATTTAAATGCCCGATCCAGAGATACAAAAATATAAGTTTTTCCCATTGCTCCGGCAATTTGTTCCATTTAGTATAACCTTCAACCAAACTTTCCTTATGCCTGTACTTTTTTTCAAAGGTTCTGATTCCACCAAATAAATCATAAGTTCCCTCGCTAGCTCTTGAAAATTCAAAGTCTATTATCCCACTTACCTTATATTTATTGTCAACTTTTTTAATTATTACATTAGAAGCAGAAGAATCCCCGTGACATAAACAAGGGCTAACTCCTTTCTTTAATAAAAATTTATTTTTATCAAAAAAAGTTTTATGTATATCTAAAGTTTTTTTAGACAATAGGTTATTTTCTTCTATTTTTTCAAATATTCTCTTAACTCTTTTACATCTCCCTAAATACCAACTTTTATATTCTTTAATAAGATTTAATGAAGAATCAAGTTCACCATATTTATCAAATTTAAAAGAATGTAATTTTCCATAAAGTTCTCCAATTTCTTCATAAAGCTCTTCCTTATTTGTTACTTTTTTATACATAGTCTGCAATGACTTGCCTTCTAATTTTTCAACTATCGCATAAGGATTATTTATTACTTTTTTGCTAAAATCAGCCTTTACAATTTTAGATATTGGAAAATCTTTAAACTTTTTACGAACCAGCGCCCCGATGTGTTTTTGTTTTAAAATATAATCTTCATATCCCTTAACCTTGAGCATTTTGATAACATATTCTCCGGAATCTAATTTAACATCATAAGGCAGATTATTGTATCCTTCAGGAAACTCTTTGATCGATTTAATTTTAGCCTTGGGCCACTTAGCAAGAATAATTTTTTTGACGTCTGAATACCTTGACATAGTAATATTTTAATGAATTTATATTATAAAGGTTTTGTTAGCATTTAATGGTATATTCAAAGTACTTATCATAAGGGTTTTCTAGCTCCATCATCTGTTTTACCGATAATCTTTCAAAATAACGCCTAAATGGCCTCATCGAGTTTCCATGAGCAGAAATAGCTACGTTTACTTTGTTTTTCTTCATGAATTTAATTAGGTCTTTAACAAAGGGTATTACCCTCTTTTCCACATCTCTGATAGATTCTCCACCCGGTGGAGGGATAGTATAAGATCTATGGATTGTATCGAACTCTGCTGTTCCTACTTTTTTTATGAATTTTGCCTTATCTTTTCCAGATAAATGGTCTATTTTATGCCAATGTAAAAGTGTTTTGTAAGAATCTAATCCTTCTTCATGGATATATGCTTGATGTGTCCTACCTTCTATATCTCCATAGTTTCTTTCTAGCATACGATCATCTTTTATGATTAGTTTGCACTCTGGATGATATTTTAATACTGGTTTTAAGGTGTCAACTGATCTAGAAAGGTGTGTTTTAAACGCTACTTCAAATTTTTTACCTTTTAGCTTTTGTGCTATTTTGTTAGCATCTCTTTTTCCTTGCGAGGTTAACTTAGAATCTTTCCACCCTGAAAAAATATGTTTTTTGTTGTAAATAGTTTGACCATGCCTAAATATGTATATTTTACATGTTTTTCTATTTAAATCTAAATCTAATTTTTGTTTTGCCCAAGAATCTTTCATATTTTCAAATTTGGAGAAAGGTATATTTAAGTTTTTTTGTTTTTAACAAGAACTCTAAGTTTTCTTATTGCATAATTTGCTGGATTTTTTATTTTAGAACACCAATTGTCTGGTTCGCAAATAAGTAAACTTTTGTAATAATTGGCATTATCGCAATTTGCTGGTAAAACTTTTTCTGCTTGTCTGGCATGCCAATTTAATTGTGCTTGAATATATCCTTCTTTTAATGGTTCGTAATTTTTTTCATTCCATTCATGAATTCTTTTATTAATCTCATCTTTACTCCATCCAACAGTTTTTAAGAAATTAAGTAAAACAAATAAAGATCGTTTTCTTCCATCATCTTTAACCCCTGCTAAAATAGTTTTAATACAAGGCGGAAAGTATTCTTCTTTAATTGCAAATTTTAAATCTTCATATGTTGCTTTTTTCTTAGGGACAAGATCTTCTCTTTTTTGTTGTTTAGATTCCCAATCAAATGCCTGTATGATTAAGTTTCTTGCTTCTTTTTCTTGAGGTTCAAAATTTAAAAAATGTTCTTTTACTTTTACGTTTTCTGGTTTTGCAGATTCTTTATTGAAGCCTGCTACTTCATCTGGCCTAATTGGTACGCTAACTAGGTTAGATTTTTCATTTAAAGAATATGGGGCTCTAAACATGTGCCTGGAAGAGATAAGCAAGGTGTCTATATCTATTATTGCAAAAGGATCTAATTTATCTTCTTTTACGAATTCTACTGCTTTTTTCTCTGTTGCTTTTGCCAAATCGTTTATTGAAAATTTCTCTAAAATGCTTGCAACTAACGGTTCCCTAATCATTTCTTGCAAATAAGCAGCCATTGTTCTTGAGGCGGTTGGGAAAAGTAAGTTTGTGTCTTCTCCATTTACTGTTTTCGGAAAGGCGTTAAATGGGACCCCTATGTGGAACCCCTTGCTCCCTGAAAATTTAACTGAAAAGTTCTTTACATCATGGAATTTTAAGGCATCTATTAATAAAATTGTTGTTAGTTTTGCTAATTCAAATGATTTTGTATCGATATCTAGGATTAAATCCCACCCTTTCCTTAATTCATTTAATTTAGCTATAGTCATTCCTGTGGCTAAATTTAGAGGATTATGCCAATGTTCTTCTGAGATATGGAACGATGTAGCCCCTTGCTTTGCAAACTCTCCCACATCTGAAGAAAATTGTATTACATCTGGGCGTTTTCCAAATTGGTCTTTACCATACATTACTCCAATTTCTCTATCTTTTGCAGAATTAGCTATTTCTTGTTGGATTTCTTTTTGAGAATAATATTCTAAGGTATTCATGAAAATGTGAATGGTGGTCAGTTTAAATAGATTTTGTGTGTATTTGTCATTATACGCAAAGATTTATAAATGCCCCATTTCACCATTTTTTGTAAGTTGAGAATGATGCTTCGGTGTTATTCTTTAGGAGGAAAAAGTAAAATGGAAGGAACAGTTAAGTGGTTCAATAGAAAAAAAGGATATGGATTTATTGAAGGTGAAGACGGTAAAAGTTACTTTGCGCATTATACCGCATTAGATCAAGGAACTTTTATTAGGGAAAACGATAGAGTGTCCTTTGAACCTGTTCAGACTGATAAGGGCGAGCAAGCCCAAAAAGTTGTTTTGCTTCAAAAAGGCAGTGAAATCGCTGGTGGACGGGGAGCAAATGAAGAAACAGGGGAATCTGGTGAAGAAGAACAATCAGTTGAAGAAACAGATGAAGAACCTATTGATGAAGATGAGGAAGAGTAATCAAACAAATAAAATTATTTCTTATAACTTTTTTATTTTTCTTTTATTTTAAAATTAGAGATTATTTCTTCTGAGCTTCTTGAAGTTCTTGTTGAAGTGCTTGACCTTTAATGCCAATTCCCATCATTTGTTTTTCTAATTGGGGTAAGACTTTTTCTAATTCTTTTGATTGTACAGCAACTAGATCTTTTGCTTCTTTGTAAGATTTTTTAACAAGAGTCTTTGAACCAACGTTCATTAGCAATTCTTTATTCTCTCCCATTGAAGCGCTTATGAAAAATCCTGAACCTAATGGAATAAAAATATCTTTTCCTTTCTCTACATTTTCTAAATCAAAAAGTGCTTCGTTTAAAGTTTTTAATTCTATTATATTGGACTGAATTGTATTTGCTTGTTGATTGATTTGATTGGCTTGTTGTTCTAGAAATTGTAATTCTGCCACTTTTTGTTGCATGTCTTTATTCATTTTTTCTTGGTTTTCTTTTTTGTTTCTTTCTTATCTTCTTTTACTTCTTCTTTTTTCTCTTTCTTTGGTTTTCTTTCAATTACTTTAAACCCAGAAGATGACATCTGTTTGTGTACTTCTGCAGTTGAAGCTCCTTTTTTTACACCAATAACATTATTAGTCATTTCTAAATGTTTTATATTACATTTCCTTCTTTTTACATTTCCATCAATTAAAACAAAAGTATCGTCAACTACCTCTACAATTACAGCTAATTTTCCTGCTTCTCTTCCTGCTATTTTATAACAAATTATTCCTTCTTTAATCATTTTTTCTCACCTTTTCTATTATTTTTTTTCTTGAACATTTTGAACATAAAACTCCGCCATAGGGTCTTTGTGGTCTTTTCTTTGTCTTTGGAAGATTTTTGAACCTAGCTTTTATTAAGTTTGGGATTCCGTGTAGTTCTTGTCCGCATTCGCTACATCTAAGTTTCTTTGGTTTTTTTTGTTTGTATTGTACCTTTAATTTATTTCCAGGTGTTTTTACAAACACTTTCCTTTTTGATCTTGATCTTTGTTGTTTCATTTTAATGCACCTTAAATAGTTTTTTCAATAATGTTGAAAATATGATTGCGGTTATAAAATAAATACCAAACCACCCAATTCCGTTATTTACGCCAGCTTTCCATATGTTAAATGGGAAATTTATTAATATTTGTTCGCTAGTTAAAACTGTTCTTAACCAACCGAACACTATAAAGATTGGGATTAATGTGATCAACATTGGTTTCATTTGTTGTTTCATTTGTTCGCCAGAATGTTGCATTGATCTTTTGTTAATCTCTGACATTTTTTGTGGATCGCTTCTAGCTTCTTTCATCTCTACTCTTATTTTCTTCATTTCTCCACGAATATGTTTTAATCTTTCTTGATCTGTTAAATATTTGTAAGCAAGAGTTATGAATATGTTAATTACTAAAGAAATTAAAACTACTCCCCCCACTGGGTTTGCTAATAGGAATTCTGTTAACATTTTAATTTATTGTATCCTTAGACCTTTTTTAAAGGTTGTTATTCTCCCCCCATGAACTTTCTCATTCCTGGATTCATGTCCATCATATGTTCTTTTGCTATACTTTCATATAAATTATAAATAATCATAACTGTAAGTAAAATACCGGTTCCTCTAGACAATGCCCCAGTTAAGTCTGCAACTGCGGCTAAAAATCCAACTGCCAAAGCTCCCATGATTGTTAAAGGAAAAATATATCTTTGTAACATTCTTTCTAAGACTCTTGGGTCTCTCCTAAATCCTGGTATTTGCAGACCGGACGACATCATTTTGTTAGCCTGGCTTCTAGCATCCATCCCAGAAGTTTGCATCCAAAAGATAGAAAATATTACTGCGCCCCCCATCATGAATAATGAGTAAGTTAAGCTTTGCAGTAAAACTGTACTTGTAAATGTTCCAGAAGTTGTCCAACCTATAATATGTTCCACTAAATTTGGAGAGTGTGTCCAATAAACTAAACCGGATACTGGCAAATTTCCAGAAAACTGACCAAAAATATGTTGAGATGTCCAAGCTATAAATCCGGATGTTGCTTCCCCCACCCTATTTTGCATTAATCTAGCCCACAATTGCAAGTTTGCTATTAAAGCTGCCACCAATATAACGGGTATATTACTGGTATAAATGAATTTCAATGGCCACCTTATTCCGTGTCCACGAATTCTTCCAAAGGACAGGGGTATTTCTACTTTCATTGCTTGAACATAGACTGCCACCATAAATACTATTATTGTAAATGCTATTGCAAAAAATGCTCTCGATGCACCAATCGGATCTTGGGCTATCAATGACCTAATGAATACCCAAACTTGACCTACAGGTGCTAACCCAGAGCCTAAGGCAATTGTCCCGGCAGTTGTCAAGGGAGAAAATGCCCTGATCATAATCTGCGATGAAACTCCTGCTGCAATGAATAAGCTTATACCGGATCCAAATCCCCATTTAGTGATTACTTCATCCATGAACAGTATTAATAACCCACCTACAATTAATTGTGCTACTAATACCATTTGTATTGTGGCATATGTACCCGGTGCTAAACCAGCTGCTGGCGATAAACCGCCCATCATAACATAGATAAATGCTTCAAAAATAATAAATGCTACTGCTAAAAGTTTTTGTAAACCTTGGAACAATTGTTTTCCTTCATGTGTATTAAGGTCTATTTTTAGTATTCCAGAACCTGTTAAAAGCTGCAATACAATAGAGGCTGTTACGATTGGTCCAATACCTAAAGAAATAATGGATCCGAATTTTGTTCCAAAAATGATTGCTAAATATTCAAATTGTTCTAATGCGTTTTGACCTAACCCAAATAAAGGAATAGAAGTTAAAATAAAATAAGACACTAAAATAATTAAGGTCCATTTAAGTTTTTCTTTAAAAGATAGTCTTTTCTTAGTTGGAGATTTAACTTCTGGTAAAAAAGAAGTTAGATTAGTTATCACCGACATTATCTTCTCCGTAAGTTACGGCTTCTCCGCCAGTTTTTTTAATTTTCTCTAAAGCTTTTTTTGAAAATTTATTAGCAGTAATTTTTATTTTTTTAGTTAAATTTCCTGTTCCAAGAACTTTGTAGCCTTTTAGTTCTACAATATCCTTTCCTAGTTTCTCTATTTCATAAAGATTTATTGATTTTAATGTGAACTGTTTTTTTGATTTGAAACCATGCTTTCCAAAGTATTTGGTGCCAAATTGTTTAAGGACCCTCATTTTATTTTGGTCTGCCCTTTTTCCTGAACCGGCCATGCCTCTACCTCCTCGGCTTCCAGCACCACGGTGTTTTTTCTTATGCCCCCACCCATGGGTGTGGCCACCACGTTGCTTTACATTCTTTTTTTCTTTATTTGCGGTCATTTTAAATCATTCTTTTAATAAGATCATTAATTTTTTCTTTCCTATATCCAGTTACTCCACCTTGTGAAAATGGTTTTTTAACTCCTTTCCTCTCAAAACCACTTACTGGGGGGCTTAATCTAAAATATAATTTTAAACCTGGTATATCTTTTAGTGTTTTTTTACCACCAAAAAATTCTTTTGAGAATGAAACAATATCTAATTTAGTTTTTTCTTTTAGATAATCTTCTGTTAATTTTTTGTTTCCTGGTAGCTTCCCTCTTTTTTCTAATAATGTTTTGAAAGTTGGTTCATCTATTTCCCCCCAAGTAACCTGATCTTTTAATTTGAACAATATTCCTGGCAAATTTTTAGCATTAGTTAGAACTATACAACTGTTCTTTTTGAATAATCTTAACCTTCTTAGAGATTCCTTTCTAGTTTTATCTAAACCACAATCTCCCCTAATCCTAATTACCACAATTTTATTTGACATCTAATTTCCCTTCAATTAAACCTGATTGTTTGTAATAATCTTGTTTGATTTTTACCTTATTTAATTTCTTAAGTGCTGCAAATGCGGCATAAATTAAATTCATTTTTGTTTTCGTGTGTCCAGATGTTCTTGAATAAACATCTTTGATACCGGCTAAATGTAATATTTTTCTTATTTCTTTTTCTACCGCTAATCCAGTTCCCTTAGGGGCAGGCATTAATTCTATTTTTACGCTACTGCATTTGCCATTTATTTTTAATGGAATTGTATGGGGATCTCCACAACCACAAGCCCATGAACCGCATCCACGTCTGATTTTGATTATATTTAATTTGGCTTTTCTAATTGCTTTTTCTCTTGCAGGAACGGTTTCTTTGGATTTTCCAAAGCCAATTCCGAGGTATCCATCTTTATTACCGACAACTACCATGGTGGAGAATTTTGGTTTATTTCCTTCGCTTGTTTTCTTCTGTGTTGTTCTCCAGATGCTTTTCTTCCCACCTCCAAATTTACCTTTAGATTGTCCAATTGAAAGTAATTCTACTTCTAAGTTGGGCAGAAGTATATCTATTATTTCTGATTCTAAGATTTTTTGGCCTGAACTCAAAACTTCATCAAAATTAGTTATTTTCTTTGCTTTCACTAATTTGCCTAAACCTGTTTTTGGTTTCCAAGCTTCTAAAGTCTTTTTTTGAATTTCTCTTTGTCTTTCTTCTCTATCCATTCTTCTTTCTTTATCTGCCAATTTAATCTCCCTTTATTATCTTTGATTTAACTTCTTCAAAATGTTTCGGTAAATCTTCTGGTTTTAGTTGATTTTTTATATATGCTGAAAATTGTTTTTCGTAAGCTTCTTTGTCTTTTGCTAATTTTGAGGCATAATCTGAAATGATTTTTCCAGATAGACTATTTTCACTTGGTAAAACTTCTTCTGGGACTTTTATTTTAATGCCCGCATCTAACAATCCTTTTAATACAGCATATAATCTTGATTTAGCTATTACCGAACTTAATCCAAAGTCAACTATTGCTTCTTTTATTTTTTCCTTAATTTTAACCCCGCAAAGTAATCCTGTTAAATAAGCTGCCGGGATGTTTCCCCTGAAAGCTTTCCAACCATATTTATTTAATTCTCTTGAACTTGTTGAAAATAATATTTTATCTCCATCTTCATGGAACTTCACTATTTGAATTAAGGTATTTTTAAGGGAAAGTCTTACTACAACTCTTGGTTTTTTTGATTTGATATAGTTCAACCTTTTCTTATAGTCGGTTTTTCCTTCAGCCTTTCTCTTGTATCTAACTGTGAATGTTTTACTTTTTGACATTTTGAACTAATTTATTTTCAGTAATGTAAAGTTTGATGTGCCTTTTACTTCTGAAAAATCCTCCCTTGACTTTTCTGTAGAGTATCCTGTAATTCCCGGGGGCGATTAACTTTTTATCTCTTAACTCCTTGATGAAATTTCTTTGAAGTCTAACTTTAATCATCCAGACTACTTTGTCTGATAATCTTGCAGTTCTTTTTCCTTTCCTCTTACCGCTTCCTTTTCTTCTTCCTTTTCTTTTTTGTTCTAATATTTTTCTAGCATGAGCTCTGGATGTACTTTGTAATGGTTTTGCCTTTATTGCTTTATCCCCGATCAATCTTCTAATATCTGCTTTGGTGATTGCTTCTTTTATTTCATCTAGTCTTGACTCGTCAAACCATACCCTGTTTACTCCGCATTTCAAAACGTCTGCAGCAATCCTTTTTTGATTATTTACTTTCATTGCTTATTTCCCTCTGGAACAATCATTTCCTTTGCCCTGCCTGGATTTTTCATATGTTTTTGATGAATTTGATCATTTTGTTTTATTGGTCTTTCTTTTTTAATTAAATCAATTTCTTCTTTTTGTTTCTCTTTTTTTTCTTCTTCAGCTTCCTCTTCTGTTTTTTCTGTTTCTTTTTTCTTTTCCTTTTCTTTTTCTTCTGCTTTTTTCAGAGACTCTTTTTGAGATTTCTTTTTCTTTTCTTCTTTCTTCTTTGCTTCTTTTTTCTTTTCTTGTAGCTCTTTTTTAACTTCTTCAGCAAAGTTTTTCATATCCACATTTACTATTTCTATTCCAAGTTTTTTAGCTTCTTCAACAAGCATAATTTTTTTCTTGATTCCTAATTTTTTTGATAATAAAGCGACTTCTTTTGAAGAATCCATTTTTTTCAAATCTTTAATGTTGCTGATTATAATTGGCAATAATCCTTCCTTTGTCAAGTATTTTAATTCACTTGGACTTCCGAACCCAATAACTGGTCTTTTTTGGTGTCCTTGTTTGTGTAATCTTCTTTTATTATGAATTCCCTTTGGACTTCTCCATTTTTTGTTAAATGTTTTTTTATTGGAGTTCCTTCTAAGGAAAGTTATTCTCTTCTTTCTTATTGGGGATTTTATTCTCATTTCGGTTTTTTTGTTATGTATATCCCATCTTGGAAAACTCTTCTATCTCTATTTGTGATTCTTGTTGAAGATTCCATATTTGCAGCTGTTTGTCCTGCTGCTTCAAGGTCTATACTCGAAACTGTGATTTCATTTCCTTTTAAATCCACTTTTACATTAGGCCATACTTTTGCTTTTCTTGGGACTTTTTCCCCCAAGAAATTTTTAACTATTAATTTATCTCCTTCTAAGTTTACTGTCATAGGAAAGTGACCCGAACAAACTTTTAGGCGATATTCAAAAGATTCATTTACTCCCTTGACCATATTTCTTAGGTGTGCTGCAAATGTATTCATCATTCTTTTTTCTCTTTTTGTTGCATTTTTAGTTTCAATGACTAATCCTTCTTCTGCTTTTTTTATTTTTAGGATTGGATGAACAAAATTCTTTTCTAATGTTCCTTGGGGCCCAATTATCTTTACTAAAAACTTATTTATTTCTACTTGGGTTCCTTCTGGAACTTCTATAATTTGTTTTAAATCTAATTTGGTCATCTTAATAACAATATGCGATTAATCTTCCTCCTAATTTCTTCTCAAATGCTTGAGTGTGAGTCATTAGTCCTTTGTTTGTTGAAACAATTAAGATACCGAATCCCTTTGCGGGAAGGTATCTTTTCTCGAACTTTTCAAATTCATTCCATTTTACTGCGAATCTTGGTTTTATTGATCCACATTTGTTAATTGAACCAATTAAATTTAGAGTTGCAACTTTTCCTTTTCCATAATCTACAACTTTGTATTCCCCCACATAGTGGTTTTCTTTGCATATATCTAGAACACCTTGAATTACTTTAGATACATTTTGTACCTGGCATTCTGATTTTCCTAACCCTCCACAGTTCAAAATATGTGAAAGTGCGTTTGCTAATGGATCGTTCATTGACATTTTTTTAACCTCAACTATATTTTTTAAATCCTAGTTTCTTTGCAACCTGTCTAAAGCATTGTCTACAAAGTCCTAGTTTGTACTTTTGAATATGTGCTCCGTATTTCCCGCATCTTTTACATCTTCTTGAAGCGGAACCAAATGTTCTTTCTTGGGGTGCATTGTGTTTTATAAATTTCTTAGCTTTCACTGGTTTAACCTTTAATTGATTTAACATTTTTTCATGATTGCTTGTTGTCATTTTTCTTCATCCCCCCCAACTTTTACCTTGAATTTCTCTTCAACAAATTTAATTGCTTCTTCTTTTGGAATTCTATTCCTGCTAGGTATCTTTTTGGTTTTTACCTTTCTTCTTTTTATTCTGAATCCAGGCCTTCCCAGAGTTACAGCAGCTTCTAATCCAATAATTCCTATTTGGGGGTCATATTCTGCTTCTGGTATGTCAATATATTCTTTTATTCCAAATGAAAAATTTCCTTCTTTATCGAAATTTTTTGGATTTAATTTATTTTCAACTGCTGAAAATAATCTTTTTAGTAATTCTTCTGCTTCTTTTTTACGTAAAGTTACTTTGCAACCGATAGGTAAACCGGGTCTTAATCCCCAGGTTGGAACTCTTTTTTGAGTTTTGGTTTGGATTGGTTTTTTATTAGTTAATGCCTTCAACAATTTAGCAGCTTTTTCTAAATTATCTCCGGCTTGGCCTATACCAATGTTTAATGTAACCTTCTCTATCCTTAGTTGTCTCATTATGCTCATTTTTCTTCCAACATTGTGATAATTGGTTTGGTTTTACCAATAACAAAAGCATAATCTTTTAATGTTTTAAGCTCCTGTTTGTCTTTTGTAAATACAATTTGTGCAGGTTGGGTGTCTTTCTTTTTCTCTATTTCTTTTACTACCCCTATCTTTCCTATTTGTTTTCCTGCTATAATGTAGACTAACACTCCTTTCTCTAGTTTCAATGTTTCTTTTAGTTCATTTTTTGAAAGATCAAATAAAAGAGTATCATTTGTATCGAATTTTCCTTTCAATAACATATTTGTTCCGTCTAAGAAGTTGAATTGTAGTTTCTTTTTCTTTAAATTAGTTTTATTTGTTATTTTTCTTGGTTTTAGTGACGCTTCTTCTTTTTTGATTGGAATTAAAACGATTTTTCCTTTTTGATTAATCAATACTCTAAAATTTTCTTTTGTTTCTTCAATTGAAATAACATCCATTATTCCAATTGGAAATTTATGGTCCTTTCTTATTTTATTGTCTACTTTAACTAACCCTTTATTTAAAATATTTTTGACTTCTCTTGTTGTTTTTGCATAACCTAAAATGTCTTTTAGAACCATGTTTAAGGTTACTGATCTATTTAATGGATGCGGTCCGGGTAAAGGTCTGGCAATCCACCTAGTTTCCTTCCTTAATAAAGTCCAACATTTTGGTGCGTTTAGTCTTGATATATGATTTTTAACCATTTTGTTTCCTCTCTAGTGCATCTTTTCTTTTTTTGTCTTCTAAAAATAATTCAGTGATCATTAAATTTGAAGGATGAATTGGATAGAAAGCTTTTGTTCCATCTTTTCTTATGTTTTCTATTCCTTGAATATAAATTTTTCTTTGTTTTATGTTTATTCTCTCAACTTTCCCTATTCTATTTTTGAATTGGCCTTTCATGATCTTTACTTTATCTCCTTTTCTTAATCTGAAGTTTCTTCTGGTGTATTTTTTTCTTAATTCTTCTGAAAAAGTTGATACTATGAATCTTTTTCTTATGTGAATTGGAGCATTAGCTAAGTATTTTCTTTGTTTTCTTGGTTGCTTGCTTTTTATCCAATTTTTCGAAAATTTTAATTTCATTTTAAACTATTATTTTTGCGATTTTTCCTATGCCGGGCCATCTAAATGTTGCTTCTTTAGCAATTGGACCTTTGAAGGCTGTTCCTTTTGGGGTTCCTTTATTATCTTTACAGATAATAACTGCGTTATCTTCGAACTTTACTCTTGTTCCGTCTGGTCTTCTAAACTCTTTCTTTTGTCTTACTACCACCCCAGCCACAACTTGTTTTCTCATTTCGGGAGTTCCTTTAATAACTGAACATGCAATCATATCCCCAATGCCCGCTGCAGGATATTTTCCTTTTTTGGTTTTAGATCCTTTGATAGAAATTAATCTAACTAACTTAGCACCTGAATTGTCACAGGTTAATATCTTGGCTCCCCTGCCAATTGCCTTTGGTATTTTTGATCCTATCTGTTTCATTTTTCTACTATTACAAAGTTTTTAGTTTTGGAAATTGGTTTACATTCGATTACTTTTACTTTGTCTCCTATTTGGGCATCTATGCATGGTGGGTTGTGTACCTTTATTCTTGATCTTCTCTTTTCAAATCTTTCATATTTATTTAAGTAAAATAAACGGGGAAATTCTATTTTTGCTGTTTTGTTTACATCCTTTGATACGACTGTTCCAAAAAATGTTCTCCCTCTAATTTTTAAATCTCCATGAAAAGGACAATGTTTGTCTCCACAGCTCTTACTAGGCGTTTTCACATCAATTCCTATTTCTTTTTTCTTTTTCATTTTTTTATCCTATCTTCTGGTTTTGAAGCCAGTTTTTTTCCGTTGAGTATGATCCCATCAATTTTTATTATGACTTGTGTTTTGATGAGTTTTTTTCCGTTGTCAAGTATCAGCATGTTTTTTGTTTCGTCAATTATTTTTCCTTTAATGCCCACCAGAGTTTTGTTATCCGCATCGATTACTTCGATTTTCGAGCCTATTAGCTCTTCTTTCTTCGCGTCTTTTGCTTTGAACATCTTATTTTATATCAATCGCGTTTGGATTGAATCCAAGGTTAATCAATTCTTTCTTGGCATTTCCTGCGTGGTTTCCTTGAAGCTCTATTGACTTTCCTTTAAATGTTCCACCGCAAGCTAACTTTGATTTAAGTTTTTTTGCGATGTCTTTGATGTCAATGTCTTCGAAACCGTCGATAACAGTCGTTAACTTTCCGAATCTTCTTTTATCGATTCGAATTGTAATACGTTGTTCTTCTTTAGCGATTGTTTCGCAAACACAAAGTTCCTTTGCAAGCCCACATTTTGGGCAAATATCACTCATGCTTTTTTGATACCTCCTGTTTATTTTTTTGTTTGATCAAGATTTGTAATTTTGTGATTGTTCTTTTGATTTCTCTTATTCTTCCTGGATTTTCTGGCAATGTCCCCATTGCAATTTGAGAGTTAGCTTTCATTAATTCTTTTCTTAAATCGTTCAATTTTTCTCCGGCAACTTGTTTATTTAGCTGCTTTAATTCTGTCTTTTTTATTATTGCCATTTTTTTTTGTTTCTTTTTTATTTTTTAGTTCAGCTGCCTTAGGGACTTCTTCCTTTTTCTTAGCAACTTTCTTTTTTACTGTTTTTTTCTTTGGTTTTTCTTTTTTAATTAAATCAATTTCTTCTTTCGGTGTTTCTCCCCCAGTAACTTTTATTTCTTTATCTTCTTGAGTTAAATTATAGAATGTTATATTGTCTGGAAGTTTTATGTCTGGTGTTAAGATAAATACCTTTACTCCAACTGATCCAGATTTTAAATGAGCTACCGCAAATCCTTTTAAAACATAATTTTCTGAAATGTCTCCTGATTTTTTTAAATATCCTGAGGTGAATCTCCAAGTTTTTGACCTTTTACTTGGAACTCCTCTTCCAGAAATTACTATTTCTGCCCCTATTGCACCCGCATTAATAATTTCTTGCAACATTTTGTATCCAAGGAATTTAAATCTGCCTGGACCAAATCTTTCAAATGTGTGAACTATGTGTTTTGCAATTGAATGTGGATTTAAATTTGGGTTCTCTATCTCGGAAACTTCTATTTGTGGATTTTCCATTCCAAACTTAGATTTCAGTACTTCTGTAAGTTCTTTTATGTTTGATCCTTTTCTTCCCACGATTAATCCTGGTTTTGAGGTATAAATTACGACTTTTTCCCCAACCGGAGTTCTTTGAATTTCTGTGTGGCTATAGCCTGGTTTATCTAAAACATTAGCTATATATTCAGTTACTTGAAATTCTTTTACTTTCTTGGATAATATTTGTCTTTCAATCATTTTTCAATCTCCTTTACAAAGACATTTACATGAGTTCTTTTAAAGGATCTGCTTCTTTTCCTTCCGTAGTGTGCTTGTTGGTAGCCTTTGTTAGCTACTATCTCTGTAATAACTAGGTTTTCTCCATCTAAACCTTTGTTTTCTGCGTTTGTTTGAGCTAAATTTAATAATTTTAATATTTCTTTTGTTGCTTTTTCCGGATACCTTCCAGAAGCAATCTTTCCAGGTTTGTGGCCCACATCCCGATTGTATCTTTTGTAGGGAACTGCAATTTTTTTGTTTAAGACTTGTTGAAGTAATTTTTTTGCTTTTGATAATTCTCTGTTTCTTATGAAACTACATATTTCTACTGATGCTTTTGTTGAAATTGGAGCATTTTCTATTCTAGCGAAAGCTTCATGTGCCTCCGGTTGGGTTTCTTCAATTTTTTTAACTGGCTTAATTTCTTTTTTCTCTTCAACTTTCTTCTCAGTAGGTTTCTTCTCTTCTATTTCTTTAATCTTTTTTTCTTCAGTCATTTTTATTTAACAGATGCGAATGCACTAGATCTTGTAGCCCCTATACCCGGAGCAGAGTGTGAAACTTTTTGTCTAGATGGGACATATTCGCCAAGTCTGTGGCCTAACATTTCTGGGATGATTTGGATTGGCATGAAAACCTTTCCGCTATGAACATAAATCATTAAGTCAATCATGCCTGGTATGACAATCATATCTCTACAATGTGTTTTTATGTTCTTTTTTCTTTTTCCTTCTTTGAATTCTTTTACTTTTAATAATAATCTTTTTTCAGCGTCGGTAAATCCTCTTAAAAGTTTTCTTCTTTCTCTAGATGATATTAATTTAGCGAACTCTGATAAAGGCATTTGCTTTATTTCTTCAAGAGTTTTTCCTTTGAATTTGAATTCTTTTGCCATTTTTACTTCCTCTTACCTGTTTTTTTAGCTCTTATTGCTCCTACATTTCTTCCGGGGGGCGCATTTCTTGGTGGGGTCTTTGGTTTACCTGCATGACGTCCTCTTCCAGATCCGAATGGGTGATCTACTGCATTCATTGCTACACCAGATGTTTGGGGGTATAGTTTGTTTTTAGCTTTCATCATGTGGAACCTTTTCCCTGCTTTTACTATTGGTTTGTCTTTTTTTCCAGAGCCAGCGATTTTTCCTATAATTGCTCTACACTCTGCATTTATTTTTTTTAATTTTTTTGAAGGGAATACAATAGTTACTTGTTTATCGTCTTTTGCAGTTATTTTTGCTGAGGCTCCTGCTGCCCTTATGAATTTTCCGCCATCTCCCGGTTGAGATTCTATATTGCAAATTGTAGTTCCAATTGGGATATTTTTTAATGGTAATATATTTCCTATTTGGACTTCTGATTGTGAGCCTGAATTTATTTTTTGTTTTGTGTTTAAACCTTCAACTGCGAACATTAATAAATTTTCTCCATTTTCGAATTTAATTTTTGCTAATGGTGCTGAATGACCGGGGCAATGAACAAAATCTTTTACCTGACCAATAACAGATTTGTTTTTTTCTATATCATCATAAGGTCTTAATTTTATTTTTCCTTTAAACCTATGGCTAGGACTCTTGTAAGTATGAGTTCCTCTTCCCCGTCTTTGTGTTATTATTCTCTTACCCATTTTATATTAATCCTAATTGTGTGGCAACGTCAATTGCCGGAGTGTCTATTGATAATGAAACATATGCTTTTTTTCCTTTTCTATCATTTAAAGTTGTTACTTTTATGACTTTTACTTTAAATAATTCTTCAATTGCTTTTTTAACATCTTTCTTAGTTGCTTTTTCATCTACTCTAAACACTAGTTTATTTTCCACTTCCATTATTCTAACTGCTTTTTCAGTCGCCAATGGATATTTTAGTGTTTTGTAAGGTTCCATTTTTATTTCTTAACTTCCTTTTTTGGTTTTGGTTTATCAATCATGAATAACTTTTCTTTTTCTAGTCTATCTATTGAATCTAAAGACCAAATAACTAATCTTCCGGGTGTTGCTCCTGGAGCAAGGATATCCGTGTTTAATGAATCTACTAAAGAAACTTCAAACCCTTGGAAATTGCATGCTTTTGTGATTGGGGATTCTTTTGAAATAACTAATAAAGGTCCACGGGGTATTTTGTATTTTCTACCACGAAGTTTTCCTACCCCCGCCCTTATCTTTTTATTTTTTGATCTTGCTAATTCGTTTTTTAATCCTAATTTTTCTAATAATAATTTTAAGTCTTTAGTTTTTGTTATAGATTCTAATTTATCAATTATAATTGGTAAGTTGTCTAAGGCAGTCATTCCTTTTTGTTGAAGGAATTCTTTGTTTAATGTTGCTGCCATTGCAGACCTAATTGCTTTTCTATTTTCTTTTTTATTTATTTTTATTGAAAGTATTTTTGATGGTTTTGGGGGATGTGCTCTTCTTCCACCAACTGTCCCGGGTGCAACTGCGCCTACCCAATGGAATTGTGTTCCTCTTCTTAACATTGTTTTTCTAGGAACTCTTGAGATTCCTTTTCCATATGATCCTTTGAAATCTCTTCTTCTTCTTGAGAGCGTAGCAGAATGTCTTTTTCCTGCTCTCTCTGCAGAACCATATGGTTGCTTTTTTGAAAATTGTATTACTAAAGCCGCCTTTTTAATTAAATCTGGCCTTATTTCTTCAGAGAATTGTTTAGGTAAATCTATTTGTTTTCCTTTTTCTCCGTTTGTATTAAATATTGCTGCTTTCATTTGCTTACGTATGCGATTTCTGGTGCTTCCACATCATGTTTGCTTCTAACTGTAAAATTGAACCTAATTAATCTCTTAGATGGTCCTGGTGTTGAACCTCTGATTAATACATAATCGTTTTTTACAACTCCGTAATGTTTGTATCCGGATTTTGAATTTATTTGAGTTGGATCTGAGTTGATTGCTATAATTTGTTTGTGGTAATCTGTTCTTGTATGGAACCCCATTTGACCTTTTTGAGGTACTGTATGAGATACTTTCTTTGGAGTCCATGCTCCTAAATTTCCTGCAGATCTTCTTTTTTTCTCAGATTTATGTGATTTCAATTGAATACCAAATCTTTTGACTGGTCCTTGAAGTCCTTTTCCAATTGTTACAGCATGAGCATCTACATATTGTCCTGGTTTGAAAATTTCTGCTACCTTTAAATCTTTTTCAAGCATTTTTTGAGCTTCTTCTAAAGGCATATCTAAATATAATTCGAATATTTCTGGTTTTTTCTTTGCTAAACCAGTCATATTTGGTTGAGTATAAACTAAAAGTCTTATTTCATCATATTCTTTTGGAACTTCTTTTTTAGATTCTTTTGGTAAATTTATTTTTCTAGCTAATTCCTTGTTTAAGTTTTTAGCAAATATTTCTGTTATTGCTCTAAGGCCATAAACAGTTTTTTTGTAGAAACGAAGAGAAAGAGGTTTTAATGGTGGGCATTCAAGGATTGTGACTGGGGAGGATATCTTTTGACCTTTTGTTTGTGAATGCTCCCGGTTATCGATCATAATTATGTGAGTCATGCCGACTTTGTAGCCTGCAAAACCAGAAATCTTGACGTTAGCGTGAGATCTAACTCTAGGATAAATTCGTTTGGCTCTTTTTCTTGGCCAAAACTGTAAACTTCCTGCTCTCGGTTTGTTTGTTCTTCCCATTTTTTAATTTTTATATTTCTCTCTAGAATCAGCGGCTTATCCGTTCAGTAGGGTAAAGTTTTGAGAAAATTGAGCATTTATAAATGTTTTGGTTGGTTTTTTGTAAAATAACTAGTAGAATAAAGAAATGTTTTTATAGTACTAAGGTAAAATGTTTTTGAGGTATTACAAAAATGAAAGTAAATGAATTAAAAGATAAAGGCTCTGTTGATGAGATAACTCTTAAGGTAACAGCTAAAGAGGAGCCTAAAGAAGTTAGGAATGGTTCTTTAAAGGTTTGTAGTTTAACTGCAGAAGATGATACTGGCAAAGTGGTAGTAACCTTGTGGAACCAAGACATAGATAAAGTTAAAGTTGGTGATACAATAAAAATAACTAAAGGCTGGTCTCAAGATTATAATGGTAACATGCAAGTATCTTCTGGAAGGTTTGGCACATTAGAAGTTATAGAAAACTAAATTTTTATTATTTTTAAACTTTTTATTCCTTGTTTTGTTATTTTATCTACTTCTATTATTACATTTCTTAATTTTATAGAATCTCCTTTTTTGGGGGTTTGTTTAAGTTTATGTTGAACAAATCCTGCAATTGTTTGGAAATGTTTTTCTTTTAAACCTAGATGGAGTGCTTTGTTTATTTCTTCTACTGTAGCTTTTGCATCTACCCTTATTAAGTTTGGACTTATCCTTTTTATGTGGACGTTTTCTCTTAGATTTTTGTCAAATATGTCCCCCACAATTTCTTCTAAAACATCTTCTACCGTAACAAGCCCAGTTACTTTTCCTTCTTTGTTTAAAGCAATTGCCATAGATATTTGTTTTTCTTCAAACTCCACCAATAGATCATCAATCTCCCCTGTTTCTTTTACAAAAAATATTGGCCTTATTATTTCTTTTACCTTTGTGTTTAATTTTTTGTTTTTTGTATATTCTAAAAGGTCATCTACATCCAAAAGTCCCTTTATTTTCTTTTTTAGATAAACAGGGTACCTTGAATAAGGTGTTTTAACAACAAAATCTATTACATCTTTTAATTTGGAATCTCCTTCTAAAGACCTTATCTTTTTTTGGGGTCATAATTTTTAAAGTTTTGATTTTTTCGAATCTTAAAATATTTCTTATCATTTCTGCAGCTTCTACGCTAAGTAGACCTTCTTCTTTACTAATTGTAACTATTGTTCTTAATTCTTCTTCAGATATTTTCTTTTTTTCCCCTGATTTAAATGGAAGCAAAACTAATCTAGATATTGCTTCAAAAAACCTAACAAAAGGATACAAAATATAAGACAATATCTCAACTAGTCTAGCTACAGTTAAGGATACTTTTTCTGCGTTATGTGTTGCAAATGTTTTTGGAGTTATCTCTCCAAATACTAAAATTAGAAAAGTCATAATCCCTGTTGCTATTCCTACTCCACTGGAACCGAATATATTTGTGAAAATAACTGTTGCTAATGCTGCTGCCCCTATGTTAACTAAGTTATTCCCAATTAAAATTGTGATTATTAATCTGTGTGGATTTTGTTTTAACCGATATAATGCTTCAGAACCTTTTTTCTTTTGTCTTAAGAACGTTCTAACTTTAACCATGCTTAAAGAGATTAGAGCTACTTCTATTCCTGAGAAAAATGCAGATAAAATTATTAAAATTATTAAGGTTATTATTTGGCCGGACAACATCTATTCTTATTCTGAGAATTGGGTTATATAAAGTTTATCTAAAATACGGCGCTGTCCTAAATCATTCTAAACGCGCCAAATAAATTGTGGCAGAGCATTCTGCCATACAAATCTGCTTTGATTGTTTTAGCAGATTTGGAGCTAACACTAGATCCATATTTTTGTTTCAAACAAAACATTCCTGT
>JAHJUI010000018.1 GCA_018829185.1 Nanobdellota archaeon
CATCTTAATCTTTTTAGCAAACGCTTAACTTTTTTAACTAGTTTTATCTCTTTTTTCATTGTTAGACACCTCTATTGTCTAACCCCCTAGCTCAAGCTAGGGGTTATCTATTAATAAAATTTTAGATTTAGGACAACGCCCATCGATTATAACCGCACCTTCTGGCCCTTGTTTACAAAGATTTTGAAAATCACTACAATAAGTAATGGGTTCGCTAAGGTATTTATACGGACATTCTGTAAGTTCTTCTAAATTATGTTTTTGCGGATTCTGCTCTTTTTCTGTCATTTTAACTCTCTTTTTGGGCTTTTGCTTCTTCTCTTACTTTTGAATCAATGGTTAAAATTGATGAAATTCCCCCCCTTGGATTGCAGCTTAAAGTAAGTTTTAAGCTATCTGGTTTGTAAACTTGCATCAAGTGATCATAAATCGTATTTATGCACCTTTCATAAGATATCACAATATTCCTATATTGCTGTAAGTATAATTTTAGAGATTTAAACTCAATTACCCTTCTAGCAGGGTACATAGTAATTTCTAATACTCCAAAGTCTGGTTGGTTATCGTCACCCATAAATGTTAGTTCTGGTTGAGTTGTTTTTATTTCGTAAGGTTCTTTTGCAGGATTTGGTATTGATTTTAATATTCCTTTATCAACCATTTCTTCTAATTTCATTTTTTAGATTTTTGTAGATTCTGAGCGTTCCCACCCGTCTTGATACTCCTTTTTTTTGAATTTAAGGTCAAAAAATAAAACTAACCAGATATATAACCTTACCGGATATAATGCCAAAGTCCAAATTAATTCTTTTGGATTTTTTGGATATTTTAAGACCTCTAAACTTAATCCTTCTAAGATTTCATTTTTTAATGTTTTGACTTTTGGAAAGTCTGGAGCATATTTTTTAAGTTTTGTGTGTGAATCTGCGGCTCTTTTCCTTTGTTTTATGAAATCATGCATATTTGTAGGATTTTTAACATAAACTAAAGAATTTTCTGCATAAGCAATTTTGTATCCTTTTTTCCAGAATAGGTAGGGGGTTATTGAGTCTTCTGCTACGTCTAAAGGAAGTTTGCTTATTATATTATTTCTAAAAGCATAAAGATAACCACTACATTCTAAAAATTTATCTGTTTCATATCTTTTTTTTCTGGAAATTTTGTGAGCACCTATATCATAAAGAAAATGTGCCCAATATCCAAATAAAGTATTTTTGTCATCTTGGGCCATAGGTCTTCCTGAGACACAACCAACTTTGGGATTTTCAAACTTTTTTATTATTTCATTTATAGAATTATTTCCTAGGTATAAATCTCCATCTGTGAGGATTAAGATTCTTCCTTCTGTTATTTTAAAAACTTGATTTAAAGCAAATACTTTGCCTTTTCCTGGGTCTTTGAAGTATTTTAATTGTTGATGGGTTTTTGATAATTCTTTAACTATTTTTTTTGTTCTTTTATCTGGAGCTGCTATGATTAACTCATATGGTTCTTCAATTGTTTGATTTAAAATTGAGAAAATGGTTTTTTCTACTAAAGGTTCATTGAATGCTGTTATTATGATAGATAGCATGCTTTTTGGAACTTAGAAAGGTTTAAATTTATTTTGGATTTTGAGTTCATAGATAAATTTTTATATAAAATAAAAAAGAAAGAAAAAAGGTTATGTATATCCTAAGTCTCTTAATCTTTTCATAATCTCTTCTCTTACATGCCCCCTTCCTGCTCTTTCGTGAGCATTTGGATCAGGGTTTACATCTGTACAATGTGAACAACCAAGAGAGGTATATCCTTTTGCATAAAGTGGATTTACTTTAACATTGTGCTTTTTTACATAATCAAGGATATCCTGAGATGTCCAGAATAAAAGCGGATGCACCCTTACATGGTCTGGATCTTTTCTTGGAGAGAAGAATGTTTCTTGGGCTCTTTCTTCATGCTCAACTCCTCTTAAACCTACGAAAAATGCATCGAATTTATATTTTCTAATAGCATCCATCATTGGGGCTATTTTGTGATATCCACAACAAATTTCAGTAAATTCTGGAGTTTTCCAGCCAAATCTTTCTTTCATAGCTTCTAGTCTGTTTTCTGGTGCCTTTACCCTTCTTAGGTCTTTTAAGTCCCATTCTTTTTCTACTTGATCTAAGAAATCATAACTTTCTTGGAATTGGTGGTAAGTGTTTACAAAAATTAATGGAACATCTTTTTTTATTTGTAACATTAGATGTAGCAATACTAAGCTGTCAGTTCCACCACTGAAACCAAGGCCAACATTTTTGAATTTTTCAAATGTTTCTTTTATGACCTCTTTTGATTTTTCTTCTTTTTCTTCTAAGGATAAGTCTAATAATGGCCTTATTTCTGGCCTCATTAAGTCTTCACAGTTTTTTGTTCTTTGTTTTGTATAGTCTTGTACCATTTTGTTTTAATTATACATAATTACTATATAAAGCTTTTGATTTTAGAGGCGTTGTCCTAAATCTAAAATTTTATTAATAGATAACCCCTAGCTTGAGCTAGGGGGTTAGACAATAGAGGTGTCTAACAATGAAAAAAGAGATAAAACTAGTTAAAAAAGTTAAGCGTTTGCTAAAAAGATTAAGATG
>JAHJUI010000019.1 GCA_018829185.1 Nanobdellota archaeon
CATCTTAATCTTTTTAGCAAACGCTTAACTTTTTTAACTAGTTTTATCTCTTTTTTCATTGTTAGACACCTCTATTGTCTAACCCCCTAGCTCAAGCTAGGGGTTATCTATTAATAAAATTTTAGATTTAGGACAACGCCCTAAAATACTTAGATGTTAATTCTTCTGCCCTTGCTCTAAGACTTTCTTCCGGAGCCCCGTAAACTTCTAATGTTTGCGAAAGGCCATTTAAGCCACAGCAGACCCTAACATATCCCTTAGAAGAATCAGTTCCCTGAACTAAAATTCCGGTTTGGATTGAAGAATGCACACTCCCTGTGTTTATTCTAACATCTGGAAAAAGCCCTGCGAATTCTTCAAGAATTTCCCTCATCTTTTTTGGTACTTCTCCTCTGATACCTTTTGCTTCGGTTTTCTTGACTTTTTTTCTACCCATGTAACAAAATGGAGTTGGGAAAGATATAAAAATGTTTCGTAGAAATTTTAAATCAAATTGTATGCCCTTGATACTTCTTCCATTATTTCTCTGCCTGAATTTGGAAGGCTTCTGGGGGAATATGCTATTCTCATTCTTCCCCGCAAGATTGTTGCTTCCTCTTTTTCTACTATTGCTTCTAATTTTGGAATTAATCTCTGTTCTTCAGGAAGCATAAGAAGATTATAAGCTGCAGCTTTTAGTCTTTCTGTTATTATTGTATAAAACTCAATTAGATTTGTCATAAAATGGTGTGTTTTATTGTTTATTTATAATTTTCTATTCTAACTCAAAAATTAACCTTGTAACATCTTTTCCTTTGTTTTGTGTTTTTATTATGTTTATATGCCCAATTTCTTCTGTGTTTTTTACATGAGTTCCGCCACAGGGGCATTTGTCTAAATCTTGAACTTCAATGACCCTGATTTCTTTTATTGATTCTGGAAGTCTTGAAAATAATTTTCTTCTTGCTGGATTTACCGTTGCTAAAACTTCATCTCTTGAGATTGTGTAAACTGTTATTGGGAGTTTTTCATTTACTAATTTGTTAAATTCTAATGTTATATCTTTTAATTGTTGTTCTGTTGGATTGAATGGGGTGAAATCTAAACGGGAAGTTTCATCACTTATTTGATTTCCACAGGTTTCTGCCCCGCATTTATCTAATATTATTGCCGAAATTAAATGTTGTGCGGAATGCATTCTCATGTATTTATATCTTAAATCCCAATTTATTTTTAAGTGAACTGCGTCTCTTTTTTTGAAATGGTTTTCTTGTAAAAAATGTTTTATTTGTCCTAATTCTTTTTTTACCTCAAGCACTACTACATCATTTATTGTTCCTTTGTCTGATATTTGGCCCCCTGAAGTAGGGTAAAAAATAGTTTTATCTAAAATTATGTAGTTCTCTTCTGAGTCTACAACTCTGGCATCTGTTTCTGCCAAATAAGAATCTTCTTGGTAAAGTAAAATTGTCATGCTTCAAAGTTAATTTCTGATTTTTGTCCTTTTCCGTCTATATTAATTTCTCTAATGATTTTTCCTTTTCTCTTAGCCATTTTTCTTGCTAGGTTAAAATCAGTTTCATATTCTTTTGGAACATTTACACTTTCTATTACAAATGTATGTTTTGCAAAGAATTTTTTGAAATTACTTGCATCAAATGCAAATTCTTTTGTTAAATCAAAATTAGTTGTTGTTAGGATACAGTAATCTGCTTTAGGTTCTTCTTCGCCTTTTCCTGCTTTTCCTGCTTTTGGTGCTTTTTGTTTTATTTTTAATGTTCCTGCCGTTGTTGAAAAATTAAATAAAATTAAAGCATCAGGAAATTTTTCGTAAAGGTTTAATATCTGTTCTTTTGTTAAATCATGATCAAAAAGATATTTTTTAAGACCCATTGCATTTTTTCTTTCAACTTCAAACGGGAGTTCAGGAGAAATATCTGATGTGCAAAGAATCATTCCAACTATACGTGTTTTATCTTCTATTGTATTTGCTAAATAAGCAACAAATTCATTTGCATATTCAAAACTTGTTTTTATTTTTAGGTTTTTAGCAGTTTTTGTTAATTGGCATAAAGCACGGTTTTCAAATGTTCCTATGCTAAATCTTGTGAACTTATTGTGTACTACGTCATCTGTTTGATTTTCGAATATTTTCTTTATGAAATTCATAATGTTGATAAAAAGTAGTAATATATAAAGATTTTTAAAGTAGATATTTTAATCAAATTTTATAGTCCGGTAGTGTAGTGGCCAAGCATTCGGGGTTCTGGGCCCCGCGATCGAAGGTTCGAATCCTTCCCGGACTATTAGTTAATTTTTTAAATGATTTAAATTCACTAGAACTTAAGCTCCCTTAGTGTAGTCCGGTCAAGCATGCGGGCTTCTCGAGCCTGTGACCCGAGTTCAAATCTCGGAGGGAGCACTTATTTTTTAGAATTGGTTGTGCATTGTATCTTAAAAAGAATTAATTTCAAACGTAAGGATCTGCACCCATTGTTCTAGTTTCATGAAAATTTCTCATGCCTTCTCTAATTTCTGGATGATGAAGGTATTGTTTTCTTTTTTTGTCGTATAAATCAATAGGCAATGAAATCAATTTTCCAATCAATGAAGGAAAACCGCTTGTTCCGTTTATTCCCGAAGCAAGGGCCTTAAGGCCCCCTTCAAAAATTAAATAGAGTGAAGCCAATGTAAGCTGGCGTGTCGGGATTAAAGGCGGCCATAGCTTCTGGTGAGCCATAATGAGCCAGCACGGTAAATCCTGCCGCTAATTCCATGATCCCTGAAAGAAGCCCTGCTATCTGCGGGCTGTAGTTGTTTCCTCCAAATGTTTTGTGGGATCTACATTGTATATTAGAAGATAAAAGGCCTAAAACCGGATGAGCTAGACTTAATACTATCTTTCCTAAACCACCAATATCTTTGTCTACAAATTCATCCCTGTATGCCATGTATACCATAGAATTTTAAAAAAGTATTTATTTATAAAACTTTTTATTTTTACCACTCTTAAGTTATAATGCGCTAGCCGGGGGTCGAACCCGGATTATAACCTTGGGAAGGTTACGTCCTGCCATTAGACTACTAGCGCATAAAATTGATTAATCACATAGTTTTATATATTTTTCTTGATTATCTTTTTGTATGCCAAAACCAAGAACAAGCAGGAAATTAGCAGATTTAACAGAACAAATGGTTGGGTACAGAAGAGTTTATACTACCTATAATAGATTAGCAAATAGGGCAAAAAGAAGGCTTGATGAAACTGCGACAGGGGTTGGAAGAATGTTAAATGAAAGAGATCTTGTTCCTCCCGAAGATTCTGGGTTAATTATCCGGCTCTGGCACGAAGATACAAAAAAAGCAAGGGGCATGAAAAGGGGTATAAGGGAGTTTAGCCAAAAACATTCAAAATACGGAAAAATATTGCAAGGGATGATTGATAAAAGCAGGGATGTCCAAAGGGATCATCTCACTTTTGATTATGAATATGAATTATGTGAAGAGGATTGTGTAAAACTTCTTATGGAAATGGGTTTGTCTGAGGAAAGAGCCCTTGCAGTTTATAGTGTTTCTGAAGGTCTAGGCGATGATCTTGAAGGTTTCAGAGAAGGCCCATATGATATTCTTTTGCCCCGATAACCAATAAAAACCTTTAAATAATTTCATTTTAGCTAATTCTCTATGGCAAAGTTTTACATTACAACAGCAATTGATTATGTTAATGCCCCCCCACATATTGGGCATGCATATGAAAAAATCATAGCAGATGTTTTAGCTAGATGGCACAGGCTTAAAGGTGAAAATGTGTTTTATTTAACTGGTGTTGATGAAAATGCTCAAAAAAATGAGCAAGCTGCTAAAGCTGCTGGAATTCCCACTAAAGAATTTGTTGATAAGAATTCTAAATATTTTGAAGATTTATGTAAAAATTTGAATTTAAGTAATGATGGTTTTATTAAAACAACAGAAAAAAGGCATGTTAAACCTGTTCAAGATATTTTTAAAAAATTATTTGATAAAGGGGATGTTTACAAGGGAAATTATGAGGGATTATATTGCGATGGTTGCGAGGCCTATATGACTGAAAAGGAATTAGTTGATGGAAAATGTCCTGAACATAATAAAGAACCTGAATGGATCAAACAAGAAAGTTATTTCTTTAAATTGAGTAAATATGAGAAACAAATCTTAAAATTATTGAAAAGTAAAAATTTTGTTGTTCCTGAAGATAAAAAAAATGAAATGGTTTCTAGGATTGAACAAGATGGGTTAAGAGATTTGTGTGTAACCAGGTATAAAGCTGAGTGGGGTATTGAAGTTCCATTTGATAAAGATCATAAAATTTACGTTTGGATTGATGCCCTAAGCAATTACATTACAGGTCTTGGTTATCCAGATGGAAAAGAATTTAAGAAATTTTGGCCTGCTGATGTCCATTTAGTTGGAAAAGGAATTAATTGGTTCCATTCTGTTATTTGGCCGGGTATTTTAATGGCTGCTGAAATTGAACTTCCTAAAACAATTTTGGTTCATAGTTATTTGACTGTTGATGGAAAGAAAATATCTAAATCTTTAGGAACTGCTGTAGATCCTTCTGAAACAATTGAAGAATTTGGTGTAGATCCTGTTAGATATTTTTTAATTAAAAACTTACCTTTATTTGTCGACGGTGATTTTTCAACTGAAAAGCTAGGGGAAAGTTTAAACAATGAACTTGCAAATGATCTTGGAAATTTGTTAAGTAGAACTTTAACTTTAGTTGAGAAGCAGTTTAAAGGAAAAGTAAAGGGTAAAGTTGATAAAGATTTAGAAAAAAAATTGGATTTGAAGAAAATTGAAAAATATTTTGATAAATATGAATTGCATATGGCATTGGAAGAAATTTGGAAATTTGTAAGAAATGCAAATAAATATGTTAATGAAAACAAACCTTGGGAAAAACAAGACGAAAATGTTTTGTACAATTTATTGGAAAGTTTAAGGGTAATTTCTATTTTGTTGGAGCCTTTCATTCCAAGTACTTGTGAAAAGATTAATAAACAACTTGGTGTTCCTAAGGGAGACTTAAAAGAAGTTAAGTTTGGTTTAGTAAAAACATACAAAGTAAGCAAGGGAGAAATATTATTTAGGAAAAAATGATAAACTACGATGATTTTTCAAAATTGGATTTAAAAATTGCCAAGATAAAAAAAGCAGAAGATCATCCAAATGCAAATAAATTAGTTGTATTAACTATTGATGTTGGTGATGAAGAAAAGCAAATTGTTGCAGGGATAAGGCAACATTATACCAATAAAGAGTTAAAGGGGAAAGAAATTGTTATTGTAAATAATTTAGAACCTGTTACTCTAAGGGGTGTTGAAAGTAATGGAATGTTGTTGGCTGCTAGTGATGGAGATAAAATTGTGTTGTTGCAACCAGATAAAGAAGTTACACCTGGAGCTGGAGTAAAATGAATGATGTTTTAAAACAAAAAATTTCTGAGAGTAATGTAAAACCTTATTTTGCTGATGAAATTTTAATTTCTGCTAACATAAAAGCTAGGAAGACTAAGAAGAGTGTTGAAAAAGAAGGAATGATTCGACTTTTATTTATGAATGCTACTAATAATGAACCAATTTCTGAAATTGTTTTATCTAGATTTACTGCTGAGAGGCTTTTACTTTCTTTAAATGATAGTTTGAAAAAGTTGGATAAAGAATTAAAGAGTAAAAAAATGCCTAATCAAACAAAAGTAAAAGGTAAAAAACTTAATTATATGGGTTAAATTATTACTGGAAATCCAGATCTGTCTCTTAATATCCCTGGGCTTTCTACTTCTGGTGAATCTATTAAGGGGGTTTCATATGTTATTCCTTCTAGGCTGCCCATTACTCTTCCTATGGCCTTTCTTGCTTCTTCTGTTTGTTTAACATCTTTATCTTCATTTGGCCCATATCCTGAACCTCTATAAAAAATAGCATGCTTTTTTTCGGCATTCCAAATAAGTTCTCCCCCAGCAAAGGGTCCATTGTGCGTTGTTGATGGGGTTTTTTGTTCTGCCCACCCGCGAATTCCTATTCCAAAATGATTTTCGCTAAAAGATCCTATAAAGAGTAAATATCCCCCATCTAAAGAAGCTGTCACCCACTTATATTGTCCACTTTCCTTGTCTAATATTTCTTCTTTTAATCTCATAAAAATGGAAATCTAAAGAGATATAAAAGGTTTTTGAAAATGGCCCGGACCGGATTTGAACCGGCGACCTTTATCGGAATTTCTTCTCTCGATGTCTGCCAAGTCTGGTTATCAGTTTCACCCTCAATTGAGTCGAGTGCTCTACCAGGCTAAGCCACCGGGCCAATAAAAAAGGTAGTTTGAAAATTGTTTAAAAAGGTTTCTATTAAGAAGTATTTTCCATTAATTTAGAATTCAAAAAATCGATTTGGTTTTCACAGTTTTTTAAATTTTCCAAAAAAATATTTATTTCTTTATTTGTGTTTTCTATTTCCTTTTCATGATAGTTTATATATTGGTTGTGGTGATCTCCTATTTGTTTAACGTGAAAATTTAATTTTAATTCTTGATCATTTATTTCTTTTATATCTTTTAGTTCATTTATCTGTTCTTTATGATTCTTGATTGCATTGTTATGAAAGTTTATCCATCCTTTATTGTATTCTATTTCTTTTTGATTATAGCCTAATAAAAGTTTTAATCTTTCTATCTGATTATTATAAAATTCTTTCTTTTCTTCTTGTTTTTTCTTTTCTTCATTTAGATATCTTCTTCTTTCTGATTGGTCTTTTTTATCTTTCATAATAGGTACCTCCCCGAAAGAAGTTCTTTTTTAAACAAAAATTCATCTGCTCCAGAAGTTATAGCTTCTTCTTCATGGTTCTCCATGCTTATTAAAACTACAAGAGTTGAAGGATCTCTTTTTCTAACTGCTCTAATTACTTCTGTCCCATATTGCAAGGAATTGCCTTTTCCTAATTCAAAATCGGTCACAACTGCGTAATAAGGCATGTCTCCACTATTAATTTTCTCTATGGCTTCTTCTGCAGTTTTAACATAATCTACCTTGTATCCTCTCCTTGAAAAAAGAATTCTAACTCTACCATGCATTTCTTCCATATCATCAACGAACAATATCCTTTTTGTCATTTTCAATCTGGATCGTAGGTTTTTCTTTCATAATCCAAGTCTTCTTGGATTTTTGTTTTTTTTATTCTCTTTACCATAACCAAATAACACATAGAAAAGTATTTAAACGATAGTAGTCATGTTACATAACAACAAAATGCTAAAAGAATTTGGTCTAACAAACACTGAAGAAGGGGTGTATTTGATTTTACTTAAACTTGGATCTTCTCCTGCTGCAAGTATAATTAAAAAGACTCAATTACACAGAACAACTGTTTATGACGTTCTAGACCGGTTAATTGAGAAGGGTTTAGTAGGTTATATTGTCCAAGATAAATTAAAACATTATTCGGCTACTGGTCCTTCAAAATTTTTAGATATAGCATTAGAAGAAACAGCGAAAGCGAAAGAAAAGGAAAAATTAGCTAAGGAAGTGATAAAGGAGATCGGATCTATAAAAGAAGAGCAAAAAGTAAAACAAATTGCCCAAATATTTGTTGGAAATAAAGGACTTAAAACAATTATGAATGATATAATAGAAACTGGTAAAGATTTTATGATTCTTGGAGCAGGTGGAAGATTTAAGGATGAGCTCCCAGTTTATACAAAACATTGGGCCAACCAACGTAGAAAAAAGAACATAAGAGCGAAAATAATTTTTACAGAAGGTTCAGATGCTCCAAAATGGGAATTAAATGAAATAAAGTTTATTCCAAAGATGTATCAATCTCCTACAACTACTCACATATATGGTAATAAAGTTGCTATTTTTATCCAAGAAGACCCAATATTAATAATTTTGATAGAAGGAGAAAATGTAGCTAAAGGATATAGGAATTATTTTAATCTGCTTTGGAAATCAGCTAAAAAATAACTATCTCATCATACTTAACAAAGGTGGGACTACATCCTTTAAAATTAATGTGCTTAACCATGCTAAAAGCAAAAGGCTTAAGATAGTGAATGAGATAACTATAACATAAACTTTCTTTTTATCCATGTTTAATATATTTGCTAATAAAACCGAACTTAAAACTCCTCCTCCGGGAAAAGGATATAATGCTAAAAGAGCTACCCCCCATATTCCATGTTTCTTAAGATTTATGAAAATTCTTTGTTTCTTTGTTCTTTTGATCATATTTCTTTTAAATCTGTTTAAGAATTCTATTTTACAAGTTGTTAACCCATATAGATAATAAACAATCGGAATTTGGGCAATTTCCCATATCATTGCTATTAGAATTACAAGGTAAAAAGGAAAACCAAGGGTTAAACCATAAAGAATAGATAATTTTTTTCCTAGTGTCATTTCGACTGCTAGTATACTTAGTGGTTTCCAGAGCATATGGTAAACTTATTTTGTTTGTTTTTAAGTTTTTCTTTAAACCAAGGTTATTTCGATAATCTTTATTTCTTCTAATGGTTTGTCTGCAGAGTCTTTTTCTACTTTACTTATTGCATCAACTACATCCATTCCTTCGATAACCTCTCCAAAAACTGGATGTTTTGTATCTAAGAAATTATTATTTGCTGTGTTTATGAAAAATTGACTTCCGCCAGTGTTTGCACCTGAGTTTGCCATTGAAATTGTTCCTCTCTTATTGCTATTGTGATCTATAAACTCGTCTTCTATGTTGTATCCTGGTCCGCCCATTCCTGTTCCAGTTGGATCTCCGCCTTGAATCATAAAGTTTTCAATTACTCTGTGGAATATTACTCCATTGTAAAATCCTTCGGAAGCTAATTTTTTAAAATTTCCTGCTGTGATTGGCATATCATCATGAAGTTTGATTTTTATATCACCCATTGTTGTTTTCATAAGAACTGTGTTTGACATTTTACATCCTCCCATTGGTAGTATTAAAAGTACTATGCAAATTATTATTAATATGTTTTTCATAGTTTTGTTGAAATTAGTTTTTTTATAAAGTTTATGTTTTTTAATTATTTTGGAAGAAAAATGATTTATTTATCCGAATAGATTGCTAAGAAATTTCATAAACTTAGTCCATAAACTTCCAGATATACACTCGCTATTAATGCATAAATTACTATCGCACTCAAAATTATTATCGCAAACAAAATCTGCTTTTTTCTGAACAATGAACTCTTGTTCATCTGAGCAATAATTACCAGATTTTCTATACCCAAAAGGGTAACATTTCTTATTCAAAGGGCACCCTTGACAAATTAAAATCTCTTCTTCTTCATCAATGTCTTCAGGGAGTTCAACGGGTTCTTCTTCAGGAACTAATTTTATACAAGCTCCATCTTCACAACCATTTGAACATTCAATTGCTTTTATTTGTTGAAAATCATCTTCACAATAATACTCATAGACTTGATTTGCCATTTGCATCTCGCCACAGTGGTCTTCAAGTTTTTCACCATTCCATAGAATGCTTCCTTTTTTGTAAAAATCTACTCCAGCTTCATTATCAATGCAATCCTGTGCAGATACAAACACAGCTAAGCTAAGCAAACTTAATATTGCAATTGACAGAATTATTTTTTGTTTCATTTTAATATATATAATTGGAAAAGGGTATAAAAAGCTTTTTATTTAAGGTAACCAAGATTTTTTATCTTTTTACATTATAGAAAAGCAAAGTTTTTATAAATTTTATGTTTTAATTTAATTCTTTTAGTATGATTTTTAATTCTTTTTTACCTATTCTTTTTAAATTATGTGTTTCAATTGCATTAACAATTGATTTAATGTATGAATATTCCTTGCTTAGATGCTCTAAATGTTTTTTATAAATTGATTTTGGTGGTGGCCTAATTAGAGTAAAAATAACTGCTTCTACTAAATTTTCTGCAAAATAACTTTCCCATTCTGAATAATTTGTATGTTTTTTATATAAATGGGATTTTTCTTCAATTTCATTCTTCATATCTTTAAACAATTTAGTTTGAAAAAAATGAGAAAATTCATGACAAAATATGTGCTTTATCATATTTTCATATTTGTTAAGTAAGTTAATGGTTATTATATTTTTATTCTTAAACATGTATAGATGTCCACCATTTACAAATGGGTTATTAATTATAATCATTCCCCTTGGTTTCTTTATTTTCCAAACTGATGACACTTTAGTTACAAGCGGGAAAATTAATTTTTGATTGTTTTTAATACGATTTTTTTCTATTGTTTTAATTTTTTTAAATAATAGATCAAAATTATTTCTTTTATAAAATTGTTTAACATAAGGTATAAACTCTTTTGATAATTTAATATCGAATTTATCTGTTTTATTTAAAGATTTAACTAATTCAAATGTTTTTAAATTTTTAATTAATAACATATGTCTTACTAACTTTGAATGATGAAAATTTATTTTGTTGGTTTTAGATATTTTGATAGCTTTACTTACGTATTTGGTTATCTGATTTTTTGGGACTTCATAACCACAAGACATTAATGCAGAATAAGCTAAAACTAATTTTTTTGAATTTTTGAATAAAATTTTCACATAATGGGTTTGATATTTGTTTTTATAAATCTTATGGCAGCCAAGATTTTTTATCTTTTAATTTGTCTGGTAAGTATTTTGTCATAACATAATTTAATCCATGTTTAGCTAAAGCTTGTTGTTTTTTAAATTTTTTGGTTTAACATCGGAATTTAACGGTTCCGAAACCTTGCAGGTTTCTCCACCCAAATCGCCTTCGGAGACTTCGTTAAATTCCTGTTAGTTTCTTCAGAATACTTGGAAGGATTGATTTTTAGTGCAACGATGCCGTAGGCAAAAAATCAAAGTAATTTCAGGGGCGTATTCAATCAAGCGAACACAGTGAGCAATCAAGAATAAGCATCAAGGGGCAATTTTCGTCCGTTCGTCGTTCGTGGGGGAATTCCGTTTTTTGCTTCTTTTTTTTAAAAAAGAAGATTTTAGAGGGGGCTTTTATTTTGGTTCTTTTTCTAAAAGAACGGGTGGGAGAGAAGCGAGGGCGGGAAGTTTGGGGCGAGAAAACTATTTTCCGATATATTTATAAATATTTGATTATATTTGTATTAGTAATATGACAATCTTCAAAAACTCAACTAATAAACTCAACAGAATTAAACAATTATCTTTTAAGTTAGAGAAAGAGATTCAAGATTTGACAGAGAAAAATTTAAGTGATATTTTTGGATTACAAATAGTTAAATCAGAATTTTCTTTAAATGGATTAAGAATAGATACTCTTGCTTATGATAATGAAAATAATAGTTTTGTTATAATTGAATATAAACGAGATAAAAATTTTAGTGTTATAGATCAAGGGTATGCTTATCTTTCTTTAATGCTTAATAACAAAGCAGATTTTATTTTGGAATATAATGAGAATTGCGATAGAAATTTGAAAAGAGAAAATGTTGATTGGTCGCAATCAAGAGTTTTATTTGTTTCTCCTGCTTTTTCAAAATATCAACAACAAGCGATTAATTTTAAGGATTTGCCTATTGAATTGTGGGAAATATCAAGATATGAAAATGATTTAATCCAATATACAAGATTAAGGTCGCATGAAAATTCTGAATCAATAAACAAGATAAGTAAGAAAAGCGATGTTGTTGAAAAAGTAAGCAGTGAAGTAAAAGTTTATACTGAAGAAGACCATTTAAGCCATTGTTCAGAAGAAATTAAATCACTATATAATGAATTAAAAAATCAAATTCTATCTATCGATGAAAATATTGAAGTAATTCCAAAAAAGAAATATATTGCGTTTAAATCAGATAGAAATTTTGTAGATATTTTGCCACAAAAAAGTAAAATAAAGTTTTGGCTTAATTTATCTAAAGGACAGCTTAAAGATGTTGATTCAATCGCAAGAGATGTTTCAAGCGTTGGTCATTGGGGAAACGGAGATTATGAAGTTTCATTCTCAAATTCTGAAGAATTGCCTGTTTTACTATCATTGATTAAACAAAGTTATGAGAAAAATAAATAGGGGTTAAAATGGATTCAAAAAATATCACATTGCGAGTAAATTCTAAAGTTTATGATAGATACAGAGAACTTTGCAAGAAGAAAGGCTTATTAGTTTCTAGGCAGGTTGAAATAATGATGGAAGAACAATTAAAAAAAGAGGATGGAAACAATGAGTAAAGAAAATTCTCTTTTCAAAGAAGCTACAATTAAAAGATTAGTTTCTAATGTTAATTTAACTGCTAAACATAAAAAAGCCGTAAACAAATGGTTAGATTATTTTAATAGTGGAAAATTAGAAAATGAAAAACAAGCATATATAGAATTTGCTAACATCATTCTTAGAGATTTATTAGATTATGACATCAGTCTTGAAGGTCTTAAACACGAAGAAGAAAACATAGAATTTTTATTTAAGAAAGATGGTAATAATCTTATTTGTTTTGAAGCAAAAGGAGCAAAGACTAAAGACTTATGGGCTTATCAAGGAAGAGATAAAAAATCAAGAGAAACTCCAGTTAATCAAATAAATTCTTATTTGTATGATAAAATAATTCCATTTGGCATTTTAACAAATTATAGATTATTTGTTTTATTTGATCGTAATGAAGGCAGTAAAAAATATCATCTAATTGATTTTACAGAATTAACTAAAGAAGATAAACTAAAAGAATTTATTGCTCTTTTCTCAAGAGAACAAGTAGAAAAAGGATTTATTACCGAAGTAATCCAACAATCCATTGTTGAAGAAAGAGAATTTACTAAAGAGTTCTATAAATTATATCACGAAACAAGGTTAATGCTAATTAAAGAATTTGAAGAAAATTCAGGGATTAGTAGAGAGGCTTCTGTTCATTTTGCACAATTATATCTTAATAGATTAATGTTTGTATTTTTTGCAGAAGATACTGGAAAAATTGATAAGAGAATTATAGAAGAGAGGGTTATCAAAACATTAGATAACATTCATCTATTTTCATCAAATTCCTCAAATATTTCCAATGTTTTAGTTGGCTTGTTTAATGACTTGGATAAAGGAAGTGATTTTCCAGTTAAATTATTTGGGTTTAATGGTGGTTTGTTTAAACATCCAATTCCGCCAAAAATATTTTTTAAAGACTTTAGAGATGATAAATTTTTCAAAGATGTAAATCAAAACTCTAAACTAAAGAAGAAAGAATTAGAATTAAACGACAATGAAAAAGAAGTATTTCACAAATACAAAAATAGGATTAGTCCAGTAATAAAAAATATTTTGATAATGGATTCTTTTGATTTCAATTCTGAAGTTAATGTAAATATTTTAGGTCATATTTTTGAGCAATCTATTTCCGATATTGAAGATTTGAAGACTGACAAAAGTTCTCGAAGAAAGAAAGAAGGAATATTTTATACTCCTGAATACATTACTGACTACATTTGCAGAAATACAATTATAACTTATTTATCTAAGAAAGGAATTAATTCAGTTCCTGAATTAATAAAAGAATATGCTGAGAACATTGAAGAGTTGGAAGAGAAGTTTAAAGCAATTAAAATATTAGATCCTGCTTGCGGTTCTGGTGCATTCTTGATTAAAGCTACTGATATTATGCTTGAGATTTTCAGAGCAATTCAAGAGTTTAAGCAAAGCGAAGGAGAATATGAAGCAAAAAAAGGATTAAAAAAGAAAAGCAATGCAAAAGGACAATTAGTATTAGAAAAATGGAATGAAGAAGCAGAAGCAAGAGAAATAATCGAGAATAGTATTCATGGAGTAGATATTAACGAAGAATCTGTTGAGATAACAAAACTTTCTTTATTCTTAAAGATGGCTAGAAAGAATAGAAAGCTTACAGATTTATCAAATAATATAAAACAAGGAAACAGCTTAATCAATGATTCAGAAGTTGCAGGAGACTTGGCATTTGACTGGGATAAAGAATTTCCATTCAAGTTTGATGTTGTTATTGGGAATCCTCCGTATGTTTTTGCAAGAGAAAAAGTATCTCAAGAAGAAAAAGATTATTATAAAAAATATTATGATTCTGCTGATTATCAGGTGAACACCTATCTGCTTTTTATCGAAAAAACAATAAGTCTATTAAAAGATAATGGAACTTATGGTTTAATTGTTCCAAATGCTTGGTTAATGGTTTATTCTGGAAAAGGATTAAGAAAGTGCATATTAGACACTTGTAAATTAAACCAGATAATAAATTTAGAGGGTTTTTCTTTTGATGATGTAAGTGTTGAAACAATAATTATACTTGCAGAAAAGAAAAAAACTGATAAAAGTACTTTTAAGGTATACTTAAACAATGGAAAAGAGTTCGTATTTTCTCATAAAAAAAATCAGTCTGAGTTCACTAAAAGTAAAGGTTTTGAATTTAAAATTTTTTCTGATGAAACTAGCACATCATTAACTGAAAAAATAAAGAATGGTTCAGTTATTCTTGATTCAATTGTACAGATTAAAGCAGGATTGCAAGCATACGAAAAAGGAAAAGGTAATCCCAAGCAATCTGCTAAAGATGTTAAAGAAAGACCATATGATTATAATTATAAGTTTGATTTACAAACACACAAATATCTTGATGGTAAGGATGTAGGTAGATATTTTGTTTCTTGGTCTGGACTATATTTAAAATACGGCGAACACTTAGCAGCACCAAGAACTTTTAATTTATTTGATGGTAAGAAAATTATAATCCGAGAAATAACAGGGAGATATCCTAAAAGCATTATTGCTACATATAGTGAGGAACTATATCTATATAATAGGAGTAATATTGCTATTATTGAGAAAGAAAATAAAAAAATATCATTAAAATATATATTATCTGTTCTTAACAGTTCTTTAATTTCTTATTACTTTATGAAAAATACTGCAAAGTCGGTTAGAAAGATGTTTCCAAAGGTCATTCTAAAAGATTTACGATTATTTCCGTTTAAAGAGCTTAATATAGAAGAGCAAAAACCATTTATAGAGAAAGCAGACTTAATGCTAAATCTGAACAAAGAATTCTATGACAAAAAGGATAAATTCTTCAACAGAATAAAAAAGTCTTTTAATTTAGAAAAATTAAACAAGAAACTTGATTCTTTCTATGAATTGGAATTTAATGATTTTGTTAAAGAAATTGAAAAATTAAGCAAAAAGAAACTTTCATTAAAAGAACAAGACGAATGGGAAGATTACTTCAATGAATATAAAAAAGATTTATCAAATTTAAAGAACAATATTGAAAAAACTGACAACGAAATTAATCAGATGGTTTACAAACTATATGGTTTATCTAAAGAGGAGATACAGATAATTAAGGAGAGTTTGAGATGAATCAGGATATTTCTCAAAAAATATTTCAGCAAGCAATAGATTTATGGATTAAACCTGAAATGGATAAAAGAAAATCTTTGAAAAGATTGCCAAAAGATTTTAAATTAAGAAGTGCTCAAATATTGTTTTCTTTGGATAGAGGTTGGAATAAGGTAAGGCTTAATGAAGAAGTTAAAGCAGTTGCTAAATGCAAAATCAATTGTGCAAAAAATAAAGGAGATGCAATTTATGAAAAGGATATAGATGAAATTGAATCTATTAATCTAACTGAAAAAGATCCAAATTGTGCGCATATCACTTTATTATTATTTAAGAATAATTGGGTAATTTCATTTGATTTTGCATATAATAAGAAAAGAATTAAAGAGCATATAGATGTAGCTAAAGAATTTTTTGAGAGTGCCAAAGATAATCTAGAAAAGAAGAGATTAAGACCATTTTTTGAAAATTCTTTTGCTTGTGCAGAACTTTCAGCAAAGGCTGTTTTACTTCAATTGCCAGATAAAGAGATTTTACAAGGTAAGGATCATTCAACGAGAATTAATAAGTTTAAAAACTGGGCTAGTTTAGGCAATGTTAAACAAGAGCATTCAGAGATATTAGAAAGACTGAATCAACTCAGATCTTCTGCAAGATATTTATGTTCTACTGAATTTAAGAAAGAAAAACCAAAAGAGATTATATCTAAATTAAGCGAAATGATAAATTTTGCAGAGAGTAGGATAAAATGAGTGATTTTCAACAAGTAAAAAATGTGGCAAAGAATTTTGTTAAAGAAAATAAAGAGTTTTTTGATAGATTTGAGAATGAAATTGATGATTTGACTATTGGCAATTATTTTGATTTGTATTTGGGTAGTAAGGGAATCACTGCATTGAACACTGAAACAGAATTTGATAAGATGTATGATGATGCTTTAGAAAAATTTCATAATGATAAAGAAAATTTACAAGATATAGAAAAATTGTTAATAGAGTTTCTTGATTTCTTAGTTTGGTTAAAAAAACAACAGGTCATTTTTAATGTTGACATTTCTGAACGTAAACAGTTACATAAAAATGCACTAGAGTATTCCAACACAATTAATAGAATTTATTTGAACAAAAATCTGGATGGAAAAGATAAGATTGAGATTTTGCTATTTTATTATTGTTCTCTTCAAGAGATATTTAAGAATGTTGTTCAAGAAGAACTGCTTTTGAATATTTGGAAACAAGGAAAAACTGATGTTTGTGATTTAAGAAAGAAACATATACAATTAGGTGATTTCAAAAATATAATTGAGAAATATGAAAAAAATAACAAACTATCGGATGGAATAAATAAGATATTTGATGTTGAATTAAGGAATAAAACACTTCATGCTGATTATTCTGTTAATAATGATGAAATTAAATATGGTTCAAAAAGTTTAAAAATAACTGATTTACAAAATAAAATAATTAAATTAGGAGTAAGTTTGCAGTTTTTTGTTTTATTTTACCTAAGACTATTTAAGGAATCTGATTAAAATGGCTCATCTCCTGACTAAATCTAAATATATGCAAGGACAACAATGTCTTAGATTATTATGGCTTTCTACAAATAAACTTCTTCCTGAAAAAACTATTGCTGAAAAGCAAAAGCTTGAACAAGGGCATGAATTTGAAGAATATGCTCATAAATTATTTCCTGATGCTGTAAATCTTGCTGAATTGGGATTCAATGAAAATTTAGAAAAAACTAAAGAGTTAATAGAACAGAAAAAGATAATTTTTGAAGCAGGATTAAAAGTTGATGATATGTTTTTGAGAGCTGATGTTTTAGAGCCAACAGAAAACGGCTGGAATCTATATGAGATTAAAGCATCCACAAAACAAAAACCTGAACATATCCCTGATTTAGCTTTTCAAAAATTTGTTTGTGAAAAAGCAGGATTAAACATAGAAAAAAGCTTTGTCTTACACTTAAATAAAGAGTTTATCAAAAATGGAAAGATAAACTCTAAAGAATTATCAACAATAGAAGAAGTTACTGAAAAAGTAAATCTTATTGATGATGTTGAGAATAATTCTAAATTATATCTTGAAATAATGAATTCAAAAGAAAAGCCTGAAATTTTAATCTCTAAAAACTGCAATTCCCCATATCCCTGTGCTGTTAAAAAAGATTGTTGGGGAACTTTACCAAAAAATAATGTTTTGCATTTGACAAATTGGAGAGTTTATTGGAATCTTTTTGATGATGGAATTATTGACTTAAAAGATGTCCCAAAAGGCACAAAACTAACTCCAAAGGATGAAATCATCTTAGAAGGAGAAACCCAAGAAAAAATAATGATTTCAAAAGAACATATTAAACATTTTCTGAATTCTTTAAAATATCCTCTTTGTCATTTGGATTTTGAAACTTTTGATACTGCTGTTCCGATTTTTGATAAATCAAGACCATGGCAAAAAATGCCATTTCAGTATTCTGTTCATATTCAGCCAGAAAATGGAGAAATTATTCATTATGAATATTTAGCTGAAGATGGAGAAGATCCAAGACCTAAACTTCTTGAAAATCTAAAAGAACATGCAAAAGGTTCAGGAAGTGTTATAGTTTTTAATAAATCATTTGAAATAAATGTCTTAAACAAATTAGCAGAAGATTTTCCAGAGCATAAAGATTGGATTCAAAATGTTTTAGACAGAATTATAGATTTAGCTTTTCCATTTCAAAGTTTTTATTATTATAATCCATCTCAAAAAGGAAGTTATTCAATAAAGAAAGTCTTACCAGCAATTACTGGAAAAGGGTATACTGGCTTAGAAATTGGGAATGGTGGAGATGCAAGTGCATTATATTTTTACAGCCATGTAAAAAAAGAGATTGATGGAAAAGAAGATATAAGAAAAAATCTCTTGAAATATTGTTGTTTAGATACAGAAGGAATGGTTTGGATTATTGATGAATTAAGGAAGTTAGTTTGAGTTTTCTCGCCCCCTCTATAAAAATATCGAACGAAGTGAGTGAAAATGTCCGAAGGACTAAAAGCCCCCTCGTTATATTATTTCTTTTTCCGCAGAAAAAGGCACTCTGTCCGTAGGACTCGGAATTCCCCCCGTCGTTTTCGTTTTTAGTTCGTTTAGTTAAAATTGCCCCCTTCGTTAGCCCCTGAAATTATTGAGTTTAACATCGGAATTTAACGAAGTTGAATTTTGAGAGCTGGAGAGAGCCGAGGCAAACCACGGCGAGCGACCTCCAAAATTCAATTTGGGTGGAGAAACTTGCAAGGTTTCGGAACCGTTAAATTCCTGTTAGTTGCGTCGGAGCGTAGCGGAGACCGAGGGATAGTGCAACGATTTTTGCGAAGCAAAAAATCACGAAGAGTAAGTTTTAAGCGGTTGTAACTTTTAATATCTGTTTAACAAAGTAGTCTGGCTCTCGTTTTCCTCTATAAGCGGGATGTGGTCCAATATAAATAGACTTTCCCATATCTAACAACCTCTTTAATAAAAATTTTTTGTATTTGAAAGAATTGCTCTGAAATACAATTATATTTGGATTGAAGATTTTGACTTCTTCAATGAAAAAATTTAGTTCAATCTTTTGATCTTGGTGAATTCTATTTTCTCCACCTGTTCTCTTTTTTCTATTTATTGAAACAAATTTGTAATAGTTTGTTAAAGCAATATAAGATAATGGATTAATTGGAGGTAATTTTTCTTGATATTGCAGTGCTTTCTGACAAGATAATATATTTTTGAGGTTGTTCCAATAATTCTGCAAATTAAGATCATCTTTTAGAAAAAATATTGCAGTAAAATATGTTCCTGCGATATGAGGATTATGTTTTGATACTGGTTTTTCTTCTATTGCTTGTCTTCTTTCTTCAAAAGATTGAATTCCTCCAATTTTTTCATCTGAACCTATATCTAATCCGACAATTAAAATCTTCTTAGAGTTACCATAGTTTGAACCAACATATGGGAAAGTCGGAAATTTAATTCGAGGACTGTTTTTTAAGCATCCAGTTTTTTTATCTATATCAAATTTCTTAAATAAATCTTGATACTCATTTTTTAACTCAGATTGTATCATAATCAATTAAACGAGAACCAGACTTTATAATTTTACCGCTTAAAACTTATTGCAACTAACATCGGCATTAACAGAAGTCGGCGTAGCCGATTTGGACGAAGAAGTCTGCAAGACTTCGTAGTCTGTTAATGCCTGTTAGTTTCTCCCGAATACTTGGAGGGATTGATTTTTAGTGCAACGATGCCAAAGGCAAAAAATCAAAGTTGCAAATTCTCGTTCATATGATTGAGAGGACACTTTAGGACGGTGGGTTCCGTCTGTAAAACCTATTAAATAATAGAAATTGTTGTTGTATTTTGTCTTGTGAGCCGCCGCCTTTTTTGCTTCTTTTTTTCTAAAAAAGAAGAGGGGGAGTTTCCGCTCCATCTAAGGAATAAAACACCGCGTAAGGAACAATAATGGAAGTTTTGAGTTCTAAATTCATATTTCCTTCTTGCCCAGATGTGCAACATAAAAAGATTTAAAAAGAACCAAGTAAATATATTTATTATGCCTGATGAAAAAATTGCCAGAGCAATAAAAGCAAAAGTAAGAAGAGAAATGTTACAGATACTTTGTCAAAAGGAAAAAATACCTGTTCATGAAATAGCAAATAAATTGAACATAACAGAGTCTTCTGCATCCAAACATTTGAAATTATTGTATGATTTAGGTTTTGTAGATTTTGAAGAGAAACATCCAGAAAAATTTTATTTTCTTAAAATAAAAGAAATTAGAGAGCTATTTCAGGTCTATAATAAAATTATCAAAAAATTAAGAGGTAAATGAAAATGAAAAAAGAACATAAACAATTGCTTAAAACACTTAATGAAAAACAACAAGCTTATGTAAACTTGAACTTGCCTGACCCAAAAAATGGCGAGTATCTTCTTACAGTCTTTCATTTAGTTCCAAACGAAAAATTAAATATTTTACAAGCAGCTACAGAAGTTGCAGCAGAATCTTCTACTGGAACAACCTTTAAGGTGCAGACAGAAACCCCTTTTTCCAGAGAAATGAATGCTCTTGTTTATCAACTTGATTTAAAGAAAAATCTTGTATGGATTGCTTATCCTTGGAGGCTTTTTGACAGGGGAGGAAATGTGCAGAATATTTTGACATATATTGTTGGGAATGTTTTGGGAATGAAAAAAATAAATACTTTAAAATTATTAGATGTGTGGTTTTCTCCAGTAATGCTTGAGCAGTATGATGGGCCAAGTTATACAATAGATGATATGAGAAAATATTTGGATGTATATGACAGGCCTATTCTTGGAACCATTGTAAAGCCAAAAATGGGACTTACTTCTGCTGAATATGCAGAGGTGGCTTATGATTTCTGGGCAGGGGGTGGAGATTTTGTTAAAAATGATGAACCACAAGCAAATCAGGATTTTTGCCCATACGACAAAATGGTAAGATATGTAAAAAAAGCTATGGATAAAGCTGTCAAAGAAACTGGAAAGAAAAAAGTTCACTCTTTTAATGTTTCAGCAGCTGATTTTGATACTATGATTAAAAGATGTGAAATGATTAGAAATGCAGGTTTTGAACCAGGAAGTTATGCGTTCTTAATTGATGGAATCACTGCTGGTTGGACAGCAGTGCAAACTCTTAGAAGAAGATATCCAGACGTATTTATTCACTTTCATAGAGCAGGTCATGGAGGGTTTACAAGACCAGAAAATCCAATGGGATTCACAGTTTTGGTTCTGTCTAAATTTGCAAGATTAGCCGGAGTTTCAGGAATTCATACTGGAACTGCAGGTGTTGGAAAAATGTCTGGAAAGCCAGAAGAAGATGTTGTAGCTGCGCACAATATTTTAAGTTACATAGCAAAAGGACATTTTTTTGAGCAAAGCTGGGGAAAGATTCCTGAAAAAGATGAAGATGCTTCGAAGCTCGTTCATGAAGATGCAATTCACCATCTTATTTTAGAAGATGACAGCTGGAGAGGAATGAAAAAATGCTGTCCTATTATCTCTGGAGGATTAAATCCAATGTTATTGAAGCCGTTTATTGATATAATGAATAATACTGATTTTATTACAACAATGGGGGCAGGTGTTCATGCTCATCCAAGAGGGACTAAAGCTGGTGCAACTGCATTGGTTCAGGCATGCGAAGCTTATCTTAAAAAAATAGATATCAAAGAATATGCTAAAGACCATCCTGAATTAGCTGAAGCTATCAAGTTTTTTTCAAAAAAACCAAAGGATGTGGAAGTAGCTGAGGAAACTGAAAAGAGTTAATAACAAGATCAAGTTTTCATAGTTCTTCTTTTTTCTTTATAATTGGTGTTAAGAATGAAAAAAGCAATATTTTTAGACAGAGACGGAACATTAATTGAAGATAGTGGTTATGCTTATAGAATAGAAGATTTAAAAATTTATCCTGGCGTTGTTGAAGGCCTAAAATTATTACAAAACGATTATTTGTTTTTTATTATAACAAACCAATCAGGAATTGGAAAAGGGTTCTACACAACAAAAGACTTTCATAGATTTAACAATTCTCTTTTAGAACAATTGAGAAACCAAAATATAAGAATAGAAAGAACATATTTTTGTCCGCATATTGGTGATTGTAAGTGTAAAAAACCAAGTACAAAATACATAGAAGAAATTGTTTCTGAGTATAGTATTGATTTAGTAGAATCGTGGGTTATTGGAGATCATCCCTCTGATATTATTATGGGTAAAAATGCTGGTTGCAAAACAGCATACCTTCTTTCAGGGCATGGCACAAAACATTTTCAAGAGCTTGAATTAAAAAGAATAAAACCAACAATTATTACAGAAGATTTTTTATCTACTGCTAAATCTATTAGAGAATATGAAAACTAAAATAATCAAAATAAATCCTGAAAAACTAGAGATATCTAAGGTCAAGATAGCGGCAGAAACTTTGAGAAAAGGGGGACTAGTGGCCTTTCCTACTGAAACTGTTTATGGTCTTGGGGCAGATGCTTTAAACTCGGAAGCTATTAAAAAAATATTTGAAGCGAAGGGAAGACCTATAGATAATCCATTAATAGTTCATATTGCAGATAAAAAAGAAGTTTATAGGTTAGCAAGGGAAGTTCCAAGAGAGGCAGAAAAATTAATTAATAAATTTTGGCCAGGTCCTTTGACTATTATTTTGAAAAAGTCTAATATTGTTTCAGATATTATAACTGCTGGTTTAGATTCTGTAGCAATCAGAATGCCTAATAATAAAATCGCTCTAACATTAATTAAAAAATCTAAAGTTCCCATAGTTGCTCCATCAGCAAATCTTTCTGGAAAACCAAGTCCTACAATGGCTGAACATGTAATACAAGATTTATATGGGAAGATTGAGATTATTATAGATGGTGGTGAAACAGATATTGGTGTTGAATCTACTGTTCTTGATTTAACTACAAATCCTCCAACCTTATTAAGGCCAGGGGGAGTTGATTTAGAAAAACTAAAAAAGGTTTTAGGCAAAATTAAGATATATCCAATGGTTAAAGGAAAACAGATAAAGAAAATTGCTGTTAAATCGCCGGGAATGAAGTACAGGCATTATGCCCCAAATGCAAAAGTGATTTTAGTTGAGGGAAAATATGAACGAGTTAAAAATAAAATTCAAGAACTTACAGATAAATACAAGAAGAAAGGGAAAAAGATTGCTATAATGACCACTAATAAAAACTATAATTATAAAACAGGTGTAATAAAATTTATCGGAAAAGATTGTGATGTAATTGCTAAAAATTTATTCAAAACTTTTCGGGAATTTGATAAAGAAAAAGTTGATTTAATTATTGCTGAAGGAGTTAGTGATAATGGGCTAGGGCTTGCTGTAATGAACAGATTGAGAAAAGCTTCCTATAAAATTATATGTATCTAAAATAAATATAGGGGTGTTAAATATTAATATGCAAAATGAAAAAACATAAAATTTTATACACATCAGATATTCATGGAAATGAAGTTCAATATTCAAAACTCATACAATATGCTATAAAGGTATCTGCGGACAGCATTATCATTGGGGGAGATATTGCTCCTAAAGGTGGGGCTATTGAAGATTATATTGAATATCAGAGAAATTTTTTAGAATATCGTTTACCAGAAATGCTACAACCCTTAAAAAAATATTTACCAAATTCTAACTTGTTTTTAATGATGGGAAACGATGATTGTGCAGCTAATATGGATGTATTAGAAAATAGCAAATTGTTTAAAGTTATCCATAATAAAAGAATAAAATTAACAGAAGATTTTGAAATAGTGGGTTATTCTTTTGTACCAATTACCCCATTTGGAATAAAAGATTGGGAAAAATATGATTTAAGCAAAGTTCCAGCGACTTTGAAGAAAAAATATGCTGAAAGAAAATTAACAAATTATCGGCTTAATGGAATTAAGAGTATCAAAACCAGATGGAAAATATTTCAGTTTGATTCAGGCATGGAAGTACAAGATTCTATTCAAAAAGATTTGTCAAGAAAAATATTCAGTAAAAATCCTAAGAAAACTGTTTACATTATCCATTCTCCCCCAGATAATACTAAATTAGATATTGTATCAAATAGAAATCATGTGGGAAGTATGGCGGTAAGATTGTTCATTGAAAAAGAACAACCATATTTAACTTTACATGGACATATTCATGAGACTGTCGATATTTCTGGCACTTTTAAACATAATATCAAAAACACTTTATGTTTAACTTCTGGAAATCATAATGTTGGCGAGCAATTGGCAGTATTAGTTTTTGATTTATATAATCCTCAAGATGTAAGAAGAATAATTATTTGATAAAACAGAAAAATTTGCGTGTAATGAAATGAAACCTTTTATCCTAGGTTATGCGAAATTTTAATTTCGTGAGTTTTTTCTTGGTCGGATAAAAGAAGTTTTTCTGTGAGGACAAAGTCCGAGACTATCTATCACGAAGTGATTAAGGCGGCTCACTTATTTTTTACAACAATTTCTACAATTTAGGGGCGGGTGGTCGGGGGTTTTAAAGTGTCCTCTCCTATATTTCGTTTTTTTCTTTAAAGTTAGAGAATTTGCAATTGTAACTAACAAGTTATATAGATAAATTTATATATAATTTAGTTATATAAGGATGTATGGACGAACTTGAGATGTTAAAGGTTGAATTAGACTATCGAGGATTTAGTAACAAAACTAAGAAATCTTATACTTTCTTTGTGCATGATTTTCTAAAATATATAAAAAAGGAACCTTCTGATATCAATAAGGACGATATTAAAAATTATATCTCCCACTTAATCACAAAGAAAGGATACACTAATATTACTGCAAACTTAGCAATAAGTTCTTTAAAATTCTTTTTTAGTAAAGTTCTAGAAAAGACTATTTGTGATAAAATTGAAAGGCCAAAAAGAGAGAAAAATTTACCAAGTGTTTTGTCAAAAGAAGAAGTTAAAAGAATTATAGATTCCGGTAATAATATAAAACATAAACTTGTTTTAAAATGTTTATATGGAATGGGTTTAAGAGTCTCTGAGTTAATTGATCTAAAAGTTAATGATTTAGAATTTGATAGAAATATGGCTAAAATTTCTTCTGGAAAAGGGAATAAACAAAGGTACGTTATGCTGTCTGGAATATTGAAATCTGATTTAATGAAATATATTGAATTGCAAAAACCTGAAAAATATTTGTTTTCCGGAAGAAAAGGAAAATATAGTGTAAAATCTATACAAAAAATATTTGAAAATGCTGCTAAAAAAGCTAAAATAAAGAAAAAAGCTAGCTGTCATACGTTAAGGCATTCTTTTGCTACCCATTTATTAGAAAATGGAACTGACATTAGATACATTCAAAAATTGCTTGGACATTCTAGATTACAAACTACTCAGATTTATACACATGTAGCAGATAGTAAACTAAAAAATATTAAAAGCCCATTAGATGATTTATAATTTCATCATTGTGACAAGTGCGCACGCAGAGTTTATAAAGTCTTTTTGCTTATTATCTATATGTATTTTCCTATTGAGCCAAAAATCAATTTAGAAAATTATCTTAATTTATTAATTGATGATAAAATAGACAACAGAACAAATTGTCCTATCTGTATTGATGGTATTTCTGAGATTTTAGATAAAATCTATAAAGATTTGAAAGAAAATTATGGGGGTTATTTTCAGAAACTTTTAAAAAAACATGGATTAATGGGGCTTTATAGTTGGAAAGTTGATAGATATCCTATTCCTATTAGAAAATTAAAAATTCTTTTAAAATTGTGGAAAGAAATTTGTAAAAAATCTGAAAAAGAATGTGAAGAGTTATATAATAAAATATTTCAAAAAGCTGATTACTTTAGATTATTTAAATCACCATTAAGAATAAAATCTATTAAAATCTTAGACTCTAAACTGGCTTATTTGATGGGGGTTATCTATGCAGATGGTTCATTAAGAGATATTTGGAGGACACAAAGGAATGAAAAAAGATTTAGATTTGAATTTTCAATTGTGGATTCCGATAAAGAAAATTTAGAAAGTATAATTAAAATTTTGAATGAAAAATTTAGTATAAAAACTAATGTTAAAAGTGTATATGATGGAAGATGGTATCGAATTTTATTTAGTAGTAATGTTTTTCATAGATTTTTAAATAAAGTTTTTGAGATGCCTTATGGGTACAAGAAAGGCAAATTAAAAATTCCTGAAATAATAGAAGATTCCCCATTAATTATAAAGAAATATTTTTTGATTGGTTTCATGGATGGTGATGGAACTTGTATACAAAATATTAAAAGCAAAAATTCTAATTGTGTATCTATTTCTCAATCTAGTACTGAAATCTTATTAGACTTAAAGAAAATTTTAGCAGAGTTGGGATTCAGTTTCAATCTATATAAAAAAACTAGGGATAAACATATTTGGTATGTTTTAGAAACAAAAGATAAAAAACAAATTAGAAAATTTTATGAAAAAGTTGGGTTTTTGTATCCAACAAAAGCAAGGAAATTAGAATATGTTGTTAAAAATTTAATCTAAAAACTCTTTTTTCTTAATCTTCTCAGGTAAATATTTTTCAGAAATAAAACTTATTCCTTTTGAGCTTAATGCTTGTATTTCCACTTTAGCTTTAAATTCTTTTAACATTTTAAATTGCCTCTGCCATGCTTTATTATTTTTAAACCATTGGTAATTAGAAATTTGTTTTAGTCTTTTTAAATCCTTTTCATTCATTTTAATAAAATGTTTTTCTAAACCATAATTTGTTACATCATCTGCAGTTATTCCTAAAAATTTAACTCCTGGTATTGTTAGCCTTTCAGAAGCATGAGCTAATGCAATTGAACCATATTTAATAACAGAGTAAATATAAATCCCCCATGGATCTAAATCAGTAAGAACATAAATTGGTAATTTCTCCTCTTCAGATAATCTTTGCAATAATCTTCTTATCCCCCTTGTTGTTTGGCCTTGCGAAGTAACTAAAATGCAATTATTTTTCTCCCAGAACTTATCTTCTACTAATCTTTCAAATATTGATGCTTTTTCCATATAAATGATGTATTTTGCATTAACTTTTTTAAATTCAATTTCATCTGTGATAGAAGGAATAGACCAACCACCCCTTCCTAGTTTAGACCAATCAATTGCGTCTTCTCCATCTTTGATTATTACTTTTCCAACTACACTGCCCATTTTATTTGCAGAGGTATGTAATTGTTCTCTTGAAAGCCCAGTAATAACTTCTAGGTCTTCTATTGCTTTGTCAGATTCTACTTGATCATCTACTAAGTTAATATTAGTTTTAGGGATAGTTCTCTTAGCCATATAAAAAATTCCTCTTAAATGTTCATGTTTTCCAGTATCAATAAGTTCTTTTTTGATAATTTTTGCTATTTCAACTGTTTGTAAGAATTTCTTTGCTTGGCCAGTATGAAAGAATTCTCTTGTGCTTTCTTTATTTCCGAGTTTTAATGTATTGCTTTTTTTATCATAAACTATGTTATTGATTGTTCTCTGCGGAACTTTCATCTTGGGATTTTTGCCTTTTTTGATTTGACTAACTAAGTCTTTTCCTAAATTTTGTAATTCTTTTGAGGATTTATTCTTCTTTTCCATTTTCTTTTAAAAGTGAGCTCATGTTTTTCTTTAATAGTTTATTAAGTTTATCTTCTATTTCTGTTTTTTTCTCTCCACTTAATCCTGCTAATGAACTAGCTAGTTCTGGAATATACCTCTCAAATAAATTTATTCTTTCTTTTTCTTGCTTAGCTCTAATATTTTTTCTTAAATATTTTCCAAGTTGTCTACCGCATTCTTGGACTGCTAACCTAATTTCTTTGATTATTTCCGGATAATGTGCAATTGCTTCTTTACTTTCTGATGTAAATGGTACCCAAACAGATGCTATGTGTACTGCAATTACTAATGGACCATTGGGTAAATTTCTTCCTGATTGTTGTAAATTATACGCTTTCCAATTTGTTGCTCCGACTGATTTTGCTATTGCCCCTGCAGATTGTTGATATAATAATGGAACCCTATTTGCAAACCTCATTAATCTTGCTGGACCCTCTTTGTCTAGATTTCCACCATAAGCTAAACAACACTCTATTTGGAATGGAAAGCCTCTGTAAACTGCTGGAGGTCTTGTTATTGAAACATAAAATTCAGCATCAATCTCTTTTTTCAAACCTTTTTCCAATAAACTTGCAGATATTGGAGAAAGACAATCTGTTGGAGGGGCAACAAACTTTATTTTTTGTATTGCTTGGAATAAATTTTCTGCTTCTTGCCTGGCTATTCTTTTTGGTCTTGAACTTGGTTGAAGTTTTGCTTCTTCGCAAACCTCTTTTGCTTTTATTGCTCCAACTCTACAAAATTCAGTTTGTAAGAAACTTTGCAAGGTTCTTGCATTTGTTCCCTTAAGCATTCTGATAAGAATTCCTAATTCTACTCCTAATGGGTGTGGTTTAATCTGCTTTGGCTCAATTGGTAAAAGATTCGTGGCTCTTGGAAATTCTACTTTTTCTTCTTCTGGACCTTTATAAGTTATTAAAATGTGGGGATTTGCAATTGCTGTTTGTTTTAAATATTCGAAAACACCTTGTTTTCCTTTTTGATATTTTGCTTCTAATTCTAGTTCTACTTTTGTTCCGTGGTCTTTTTCCCATTCAATTATTTCTTCTTTTACTATTTCTGGTTCATTTCTTTGGGTATCTATATGAAGTTCATAATAATGTGCCGGTTTTTTAGGGTCTATTTTAGAAATAATTTTTGTTGGCTTTCCCGTTGTTAATTGTGCATATAAAACTGAAGCCGAAACCCCAATTCCTTGTTGGCCCCTAGCCATTTTCAATTTGAAAAATTTTGAACCGTATAATAATTTTGCAAATATTTTTGGAATCTGTTCTTTTACAATTCCTGGACCATTATCTTCTACTGTTATTCTGAATCTTGTTTCTGCTAATTGTTCTATTGTAACATTTATTTCTGGGAGGACGTGCATCTCTTCTGATGCATCTGCTGCATTATCTACAAGTTCTTTTACTGTTGTTAACAATGCTCTAACTGGATTATCAAATCCTAGTAAATGCCTGTTTTTTTCAAAGAAAGAAGATATAGAGATTTCTCTTTGATCTTTTGCAAGTTCTTCTGCCCTGATTGTTTTTGTGTCTGTAAGTTTTTTTTGCATTCTCAATTGAATTTTCTATGTAGTTTATAAATTTTATTGGTTTGTAGAAATCAAAAGCTTTAAATAATTAACAGGCTTTTTCAACTTAAGGAGGTTATTAAAATGGATTTATGGTTATGGATTGCAATTGCTGTTGTGGTTGTATTTTTACTATGGCTTTGGGGAATGTATAATCGTTTGATTAGATTAAAAAATAGAGTTGAAAACGGTTGGAGCCAAATTGATGTACAGTTAAAAAGACGTGCTGATTTAATACCTAATTTGGTGAAAACTGTTAAGGGTTATGTAAAACATGAAAAAACTGTTTTGGAGAATGTTACAAAAGCTAGATCTGCTTTGGTTAGTGCTAAAAACGTTCCAAGTAAAGCAAAGGCAGAAAATCAACTTACTGGCGCATTAAAAACTTTATTTGCTGTTGCAGAAGCTTATCCTGATTTGAAAGCTAATGAAAATTTTAAGATGTTACAAGAGGAATTAGCTGGAACAGAGAATAAAATATCTTACGCTAGACAGTTTTACAATGATACGGTAATGAGGTTTAATCAGACTATTGAAGTTTTTCCAACAAAGATGTTTGCTAAAAACTTAGGTTTTGGTAGAAAGCCATTCTTTGAAACTAAAGGGAAAGATAGAGAAGTTGTAAAAGTAGATTTGTAAAATGGTTGATATGTTTGATCAAATAGCAAGCAATAAACGTATGACTTTCTTTTTATTTTTTATTTTTAGTCTGCTGATACTTATTTTGGGCTTTGTTATTGGTCTGATTTGGGGTAGTTGGATAGTTGGAATAGTCTTTGCTGTTGTTTTTTCTGTGATTTATGGTTTTATTAGTTATTATTCAGGTGATAAAGCTATTTTAAGTTTGAGTAAAGCTAAAGAAGTTAGCAAAAAGGATGATCCATTTTTAGTTAATACAGTCGAAGGTTTGGCAATAGCTGCTGGTTTGCCTCAACCTAAAGTTTATGTTATAAAAGAAGATAGTATAAATGCTTTTGCAACTGGCCGCGATCCCCAACATGCTACAATAACTGTTACTTCTGGTGCTAGAGAGAAATTAAACAGGCAAGAGCTAGAAGGAGTTATTGCCCATGAGATGAGTCATATTAAAAATAGAGATATTTTAGTTATGATGCTTTCTGTTATGTTGTTCGGTTTGATTGTACTTTTTAGCCAAGTTATGATTAGAAGTTTCATTTTTGGGGGTGGTCGAAATAGAAAAAGTTCTGGTGGTGGAGGAATTATTATTTTAATTGCTATTGCTGCTGCTATAATTGCTGCTATTTTAGCTCCTTTATTAGCCCAAATTGTTAAGTTTGCAATTTCTAGAAAAAGGGAGTATTTAGCAGATGCTAATGGTGCTTTGTTAACCAGGTATCCACTTGGATTAGCTAGTGCATTGAAAAAAATAAGGGATGATAAAGACAAAGTTGTTGATACTGCAAGCAGAGCAACCGCCTCCTTATATATTGAAAATCCATTGAGACATAAAAAAGAAATTAATTTTCTTGATAGATTATATATGACTCATCCTGATATTAATGAAAGAATTAAAAAATTAGAAGCTATGTAAGTTTTTCTTCTTTTTGTTTTTCTAACCAAATGTAAACATTTCCGTGTTTTGCGCCTTGGAGTAGTCGTTCAACGGCTTGTTTTGCAAGAATAACATTTAATGCTTCTCCTATAATACAAACTGTTTTACCGTAAATTACAATTTCTGTGTCGGTTAAGGTTTCTAATGTTGTTCTGGCTTTACCTTTTGTTCCTATTAATCTTGCTTTTTGTCTCTGTACTGTGTTTTTTGATTTTCCTACAACATCTGTGATTATAATTATTTCAAATCCATAACCTTCATTCAATAAATTTAATGCTTTATCTGGATTAAATCCTCTTGCTATTGCTTTTATTATATGTGTTGTTAAGTAAACTTGATAAGAATCTTTCCCTTCTATTGTAACTACTCCTTCTTTAGAGTCTATTGTTAATTTTGTTTGTGTTTCTTTTTCTACTTGTCTCTTAGTTCTACCTTTTTCTCCTATTAAAACAGCTACTCTCTCCTTGGGAATTTTTACAATTTCCATTTTAGAATTCATCAAATTCAGATAATTTTTTTAAGTGACCTTGTTTTTTTAACCATTCCATTTGTGTTGGATTGTATTTATATATGACGTCTCCTTTGGTATTATCTAATTCCCATGGTTCAATCATTACTATATTATTTTCTCTTACCCATAAAGACCTTTTTAATCTTCCAGGGATTCTGCAAATTCTTGTTTTTCCATCTGAACATGCAACTGACATCCTTGAAGAACCTAATCTTTGTTTTACAATGCCTAAAAATTGATTTTCTCTTGGTAACCTAACTCTTACAAATGTTGGTTGTTCTGGTTGATTCTTCTTTTTTTTTATTTTTTTTTGTGGTTTTTTATAAGGCATGTGAGAAATGAAGAATAATGTAGTTTTATAAAACTATTGTTTAAGTCTGAAACAAATTGTTATCCTATAAACGTTCTTGCTTGTTTGCCTATCTCTTGTATGCAATGTTTTTGTAACCTTTACTGTTCCGTTAAATTTCTTCTTTAATCGTTTTGTTAAAGTTACTGCAAATCTTTTTGAAGATAAATATAAGTTAATTCCTGTTTTTAGTTCTTCTTCTTTAACTATATTGCAATCTGAATTTTTTATTTGTTGTAATGCAAATTCTATTAATGTTTTGTTTATTGGTCTTAATTGTAGAATTGCTTCGTAATACATCTTAATTTCCTTCATATATTTGAGCGTGAGGTATTCTTTTGATTTTCCTTACTGCTTCCTTATCTAGAACGCCTTGTTTTATTGCAAGGGCTATTGATTTTTTTCCAATTATGTTTATATTTGTTGCTTCTTGTAGAATTACTGCCACTTCTTTTTCTGTTTTCTTTTCTCCTTTATAGAATCTTTCTGTTATTTCGATGCATTGTTTTTTATCTTCAAGGGTTTTTCCGATTAAATCTTTGTCACAAATTGCAACTACTGTTCTATCCCCTTTTATATGAAATTTTACATACATTTTATATTTTAGCTTTAACTGTGTGACGTGCACCGCAAGCAGTACATTCCATGATTAAAATTTTATCTTGTTTCTTTAAGATTGTATCTGGTTTTTTACATTCTTGGCATAATACAAAATCTTGTACATATCGTTCTATTTTTGAGTTAATTAATTCAGATGAAACTTTTCTTCCTAAAACTAAACGTGTTCCTTCTAAAACTGCTGGTGTTGCTAACTCTCTTTGAAGGTATTTTATTACTTGTGAGCATTCCCTTCTTAGGGTTGAGCAGATTTGAGTAAAATTAGTTATTATTGTTTTATTTCCTTCTACATGGCCTTTTACTTTGGGTATTTCAAAACGTTCTCTTGAGTGTGTCGATTCTGGGAGTTCTGATAATGCTTTCTTTAACAGTTTTTTATAGTCTTCCATAATGATTTGGGAGAAATTGTTGTTTTTAAAGGTTTTTAATATCTATTTTCTCTTTTATTAAGAACTTATCAATTTGTTTCTTTGCTTTTTCTCTTTTTTCATGATGCTCTTTTAAGAATTTTTTAGTAAACTCAATGCATTGTTTTTTACAATCTCCACAAAGAATCTTTCCAGATTTACATTTTTTCTCTAAATCTTTTGTTTCTTTTAAAGATAAGAAATGATATTTTTGGATTAAGAATATTGGACAAATTTCTGGAACTCCACCCAGTATTTTTTGATCTGCTCCAGATTTTAAACCGCCAGTATAAGCTCTTTTTAGTTTTCTTTCTGCTTCTTCTGGTGAATCTGTTAAAAATATTGCAGTTTCTGGCTTAGACTTGGACATTTTTCCTTCTGGATCTTTTAAACTCGGCAAGAAATTGAATATTAATTCTCCTGGTGGAACCATATTGGCTTTTTTTGCTATAAATCTAGACAAAAGAATTTGTGGATGCTGATCAAAACCAACTGGAACTGTAGTTATTCTTGGTCCTCCGAATTCTTTTATTTGAGGTAATAAGATGTGTGCTTCTTGAACTGATCCTAAATAAAAAAATGAGCCTGGGGTTGAAAGCTCATTAAAGCCAAAAACCCCTTTTACTCTATTAAGTGTTAATTTAGTCGATAAATAAATTGCTAAATTGTAAATGTCAGTATAATCAGAATCTATATGTATAAATGTTTTTTGGGGTTCAAAACCAAGCGCAATTAGGCTTGGAATTACATCTTTTAATGCTATTTCTCTTGCTTCAAACAATGAGTTTGATTTTTTTGTTATATAGCTTTCATCATTTGAAATTGGAATAAAAACATCTGCCCCTTGTTTTTGTAATTCAATTAATTCTTTGAAAATAACTGCATGCCCTAGATGTAATGGCCCATCCGGATTAACCCCCGATATTATTGCTGGCTTTTTCTTTTGTTTTAAAGCATTTATGAATTCGTCAAACTTATGGTGGGCTATCAGAATATCCTTTTTTATTAAATCAGAATCGTATATTAAGGAGCTAACATTAGTCAAAGCATATTCTTTTATTTTTGCTTTGTATTCTTTCTCAAGCTTTTCCTTTATTGCTTGTTTTTCTTTTAGTTCTTTTTTTGACTCTTTCATAGTTTTATTAATGAAAAATGAGGTTTTTATATCTTTCTTTTGTTTATTTTTTCCAAAAATTTTTTCTTGTGTTTTTGATAAACTTTCGCATTTCCCTTAGCTAATTTAGTTCCTTGTTTTTTGATTTTAGCATATTCTTTAGTTATTTTTGGATTATTTTTTAGATATTCGACAAAATCGATTGCCCTTTTAAACTCTTGACTGTTATGAAATGTTAAATGAATATGGACTCTTCTTGTCTTTTTATGATAAGTATAGTCTTTTTCAAAGAATTTTCTTTGCTTACTTCCACCACTTGGTTTGAATATGTAATCAAATTTTTCTAATTTTTCTTTGGTTTTTTTAATATCTTTTTTGTTAACAGAAATAAATATATCGATAATTCCTTTTCCCCCTAAACCTGGAATTGCTGTACTCCCAATATGTTTTATTTTGGCATTTTTTGGTAAGAACTTTTTAAGTTTAGTTTTTTCCCTTGTAAACAATTTAGGAAACTCTGAAGAATATTTTTTAAAAACATATTTTTCCATAATTTATTTATAAAAATTGAAGTTTTAAAGGTTTTCCAAAATGTTTATATGCCAGAATTGGGGGCAAAGCATAAATTTATATACCAACGGGCTTTTAAATATTGTATGCATAGCGATTTAAAATCTAAAAAAAATATAGTTATTAATTATATCCAAAAAAATCCAAATGCTACTTATCAAGAAATTAAAAAAAATACAAAACTAAAGGTGGAAAGGCTTTTTTCTGAGTGTATGAAAGGTGCCTACAAAGCCGCAGGCATTCCTTTTTCTAAATCTCTATCTAAAAGGGGTAAGAATAAAATGATTTATGATGTAATCACTTTTATAAGGAAACATCCTGGTTGTACTGTTACTGAGGTTCAAAATGCAACTAAGGTTTCTATTCCTAAAGTATTTGGATCTATTACCAATGCTTATAAAAAAGCGGGTGTAGAATATCCAAGATTTAGTAAGTTAGAAGAAGCTTATAAATTCTTTAGAAAAAGTCCTTTATCTAGTTCTGTTGAAATTCAGAAAAGATTTGGGATAAATATTTACAAACATTCTAAGAATATGGAAGAATTCTGTAATAAGGCTGGTGTTAAATATATTGGGGGTCATAAAAAACGTTTGATTAAATCAAAAAGAAACGTTGTGGACTATATAAAATCTCATCCAGATTCTACTCAATGGGAAATCAATAAAAACTGTAAAACTCATGTGCAAGAAATTTTTAAAGGGGGTATAAAAGAAGCTTATAAAAAAGCTGAAATAAAATATCCAGAAAAAGCAAGAAAAAACTATGGTGTTATGAATAAAGAAATCAAAAAGAGAGCTCAAGATTACGAAAACAGAATGATAAATATCCTAAAAATAAAATTTAATTTTATCAAAAAACAATTAAGAACAAAGTCTGGTATTGCAGATGCTTTAATAAAAATAAGAGACGTAAACTATGTTGTGGAAATCAAAGATTATAGGTCAAAACCGATATCAATTTCTCAAATAAATCAATTAAATAGGTACATCAATGAAATAGATAATTGTAATAATGGGCTTTTAATATGCAATTTTAAACCCAAGAAAGATAAGTTTTATATAGGAAATAATAAGATCTCTATAATTACAGAAAAAGACCTTTTAAAGGGGGGCGTAGTTTAACTTGGCTAGAGCGGTCGATTTTCAAAAGAAAAGCCGAAGCTCCAAACCGACTGATCCAGGTTCAAATCCTGGCGTCCCCGCTTATTTTAACAATTTTAAAGTAGAAGTAGTTGGTTTGAAGATTTCCCCTTCTTTTAGTAAATCTTCAATGATTAAATTAGCTTTTTCTTCTGGTATTTGGGATTCTAAAATAATTTTTGAAAGTTCTGCACCTTTTTCTCCATCATCTTTTTCTATTAAATTTAATATTTTTTGACGATCTGTTTCAGAAGTTTCTTCTACTGTCTCTTCTTCAACTAATGGTTGAAGCATTTCGGGTTGTTTTAATTCTAGAACTGGTGTTTCTAGTTTTTGTCTAACCCCAAATTCTTTTTCTAATTCTAACTTTCTGATTTTTTGCCAGGTTGGGTTTTCTACTTTATTGACTATCTCTGGAACAATATATATTTCTCCCGAGAATTGTCTTGGTCTGCCAATAACTAAAATTGTATCCCCAATTTGAATATCTTGTAATAATTTTATATCATCTTTCCAAACTTTTACTCTGATTGAAGCAGAACTGTCATCTAATGTAATTGACATATTTCCTCCTTCTTGATTCTCGTACTTCATAATTGTTGTTGCAATTATGTTTACTCTTGAGACTTTTTTATCTTTTATTTCAATATAATTTGGAGACCATTCTCCTGGGTCTTTTTTATATGGATTACTTATTAAATCTGAAATCCAAACTTTGTATGCTGTTTGTCTTTGAATTGCCATTTTAGATCCTTTGGATAAAACCTCTTTTTGGTTCGAATATTAATCCTTCTCTTTTCATTCTTTCTATTGCTTCTTCTACTTTTTCTTCATCTATTCCACGTTCTGCTGCTTCTGCAGAAATATCTTCTAATGGAATCGATTTCATTCCACGTTTTTCTAAATCATAAATAATTTCTTTTATTGAAACAATTCTTCCACGTTGTGATGCTGGAAGTCCTGTTGAAATTCTATCAATATCTATCTGTCCTGTTTCTTGATCCATTCCGACTTTTATCAAACAATATCTTAATAATTCTATCGCTTTTTTTGCATCTCTTTTTGTAACTTTTTTTGAAAGTCTTAATTTTGCTGAAGATTCAGAAAGTCTGATTAATGCTTCTAGCTGTCTTGCAGAAATTGGAATTGGTTTTATATCTTCATCTGATTCTTGTCCAGAGTTTCTTAAACTTACATAAAAATTTTTTATTTCCTCCATCGCACCTTCTGTTAATTCGGGTTTAATTCTTTGTTTGGCATAAGAAATATATTTTCTAAATAAATCTTGATGAATTTCTGTAACTAAAGTTTCTGGTTTTTGGTGAATCGACAAAACATGTCTTGCAATTTTTTCATCTATATCTTTATTTGGTATGTCTCTGATTGGGAATATTAAATCGAATCTGTTAATTAAAGTGGGGGGTAAGTCTATTTGGGAAGCTAAGGGCGTATAAGGATCAAATCTTCCTAATTTTGGGTTTGCTGCTGCTAAAACTGTTGTTTCTGCTCTTAAAGTTGCTTGAATATTAGCTTTACTAATTGTAATTGTTTGTTGCTCCATTGCTTCATGTAAGGCAGAACGATCTTCAGAAGTCATTTTATCAAGCTCGTCAATAACACAAATTCCGTGATTTGCTAAAACTATTGCTCCTGCTTCTAAGGCATATCCTTTTAATACATCATCTTTAACTACTGCTGCAGTAATTCCTGCTCCAGACGCTCCTTTTCCAGATACAAAACGTCCTTTTGGGGCTGCTTTAGAAATAAATTGTAACATTTGTGATTTTCCAGAACCAGGATCTCCCACTAATAAAATATGGATGTCCCCTCTTCTAATTACTTTATCTTCCATTATCTTTCTTGTTCCGCCAACTAACTGTAAAAGAAGTGCTTCTTTAATTTTCTCATGACCATAAATAGATGGTGCTATTGAAGCAACCATACGACTGTAAAATTTTGGATCTGCTGCAATTTCTTTTATTTCTTTTTCCTCTTCTTTGGAAATTTCAATTTCTTCAAAGCTTTCTTGAAGTGGTTTTACATAATTTGCATCCATTGCAATTTCAAATCTGGTTAATGTTGCTCCAGAGTGAGAGGTTTTCGGGATTTCCTTAATTACTCCCACCACCAGTACCTTGCTTCCGGGGGTTGTTCTTTTTTCTAATCTTGGTTCAACTAAATCTTCTTTTAAGAAAACACTTAGTCTTTTTGGTTGAGAGCCTCCTTCTAAGTTTTCTGGGGCTTCTTCTATCTTTAAGTGTTGAGCATCTACCAAAACTTTCGAGATTAATCTGAATTTTCCTTTTCTACCACAACTACACCTACTTGGTTCCTTGAATTGTGAATCTAATTGTAAAACTGATATTGTGTTTCCGCAACTAGGGCATTCAAACTTTGCTGAAACTACTTGTGGTCTAACATCTGATGCTTGCCTTATAATTCCTTCTATGTATACGAAATTTCCTAAATCCACGCTTCTTATATCTCTTATCTGGAGCTTTGAAGCTACTGGCAAATTACAAAATCTTGCTTTTAATGAAAGGTCTTTTAGAATATCTATTTGAGTTAAGGCAATTTCTGCATTTTGTATTGATTCTGTTGGCTCTGAAATTATCTGTTCTGCAAGTTCTATGTCGAATTTAGACAATTCTTGAAAGTCTAAAAGAATTGATCTTTCTCCTTTTTCAATGATATTAGTTAAATTTTTAGAATAAACTGTTTCTATAAAGTCTTTAAACTGTTCTATCTGATTTTGTATGTCTATTACCATGGCCCCAAATTGGGATAACTAGTTCGTTTTTATAGTTTTATGCAGTTAAGATGATACTTTCATCAATACAAAAATAAGAATTAGTATCAAAATTATGGCTAAAATTAAGACATCGTGTTTGCTTATTATTCTTGATTTTTGGGATTTAACCACTTTCTTTTTAGTTTTTCTTGGCATGATTTTATTAAGGACTGCTTGTTTTTAAATGTAACTTTTTTGAGAAATTTGATAAAAACCGAAAGGTTTATATATAGATGTTACTACTTTTAGGTTACAATGAATCGAAAAAGAACTTGCGGCAAAAAAAGTAGTACGCTTGATAAAATTATTAATACTGCTAATATAGCTCTAGCTTTAGACGCTATTATTGTTCCGTTCTTAACTGGAAAAACCATTCATGAACATTTGGGGGGCTTCCGCCAGCAAGCGATTATAAAGTATTGGGCGAAAGAACAGCCCTAATGGCTGAACAAGCATTATTGGGAATCTCGATGTTGTACATACTTGGAAAATCATTGTATAACAAACGTTATAAGACCTAATTTTCTCTTGAGAAGTAGCAACTGCCTTTATAAATAGTTTTAAATACCTTTTGGTCCCTCCTTTATAAATAAATTATATTCAAGGGGGTAATTATAATGGCTAAAAAACTAGTTAAAATTGTTAATATTGTTTGTTCCACAAACTTAGAACATGATATACATTTAATCAAATTAGCAGAGACTTTGCCAAATACGGAGTATAATCCGGAACAATTTCCGGGGTTAGTAATGAGGATAAGAGAACCTAAAACTTCGGCTTTGATTTTTAGTTCTGGAAATGTTGTTTGTACCGGTGCCAGATCAATGGCAAAAGTTAAAGAAAGTATAAAACAAATTGTTAAAAATGTTGAAAAAATTGGTATTAAGATTAAAGTTAAACCAAAAATCAAAGTTCAAAATATGGTTGCTTCGGGAGCAATTGATATGGATTTAAATTTGAATGTTTTAGCAATGAAATTAGAGAATGCGGAATATGAACCTGAACAATTCCCTGGATTAGTTTACAAATTGCCAGGAACAAGAGCTACATTTTTACTTTTTAGTAACGGAAAAATAGTTTGTACAGGTACTAGATCTGAAGTTAAATTAAACGAAGCAGTTAGAAAATTGGTCATAAACTTAAAAAAAGTTAAAAAGTAAGTTTTTTAAATTCTTTTTTATTCCCCTTTTTATGAAAAAGAGGTTAGTAAGGGGGGTTTTATCTTTATCTTTAATAGCTAGACTGCTTTTTGGGGGGATAGCCAGCGCTGATCCTGCTGAAGGTTGGGCCTATTGTCATCCTGAACATTCTGATGTTGGAAACTATGGTGTGTTAGTTGAAGGTGAAGGATTTATTGCTAAAAGAGTTCATGATAGAGATACTAAAGAATGGGCTTGGCACATAGAAACAAAAGAAGGAGAAGTTATTGGTGATGATGAAAATGAATTAAGAACTTATGCTACAGCTGCAATGACTGCCCAAGTAGCTTATTTGGTTGATACTCATGGCGTTAATGAACTTGGACAAGGTCTTAGTGATGTTTTAAGAGAAAAAGCAGATACTTTTTATACTTTAGTTGAATTAAACGAAAGATTAGATGATTTACAATTTCTTTTTGAATGGGGTAGTAGGTTGGAAGGTCTTTTAGTTGGAGCAAAAATTGTAGAAGTTAATCCTAATTATTCTGAACTTGAAACTCAAATAATTAATCGAGTCAATTCTAGTTTCTTTGGAGAGTTTAGAGAATTTTGTATGGCTGATTCCTTGGATCAAGAACTTACTGCGCATGAATTATCTGATTATTTTGAAGATAAACTTGAAAGTTTTGCAGAAAAGAAAGTTGAAGAAAGTGCTGTAAATCTTAGAAGGGCTGCAAGTATTCTCGAAAGGGATCGAAAGCTATGGAAAAGTGAAGAGGCTTACAATTTTATAAGAGATTATACGGGTGGACATGTTTATGGACTCGCTTCTCTTAATTTTTTAAAGGGAATTAATGAACATAGAAGTGATTGGAGAACTCTTTTAACCTCTTTTTTAGAAAATTTTATTGAAGGTGGAACGGGTATTAATCCCAGGGAATTAATTAGAGATTCTAGTTTCTCAGAATTAATTTTTAGCTTGGAACCAAATACATTTGGGAATTTAGAAAGAGAAGTTTTTAATCAAACTAATATTTATAGGGAAATTACTAAGAGATATGATCCTAAGGAACCAGAAGGTCAAGCTACTTTTTATTTAAGAGAATTAAATCCTTAATGATATTTTAAATTTCTTTCCTTTAATTTCATATTCTTTTGATTCTTTAAACTTTTTATCTTCGAATACTAATTTAGAATTAGTTGTTTTTTGAATTTCATCTGTCCATTCTTTTAATGAGTAATCTGAAACTACCGAAAGCTCAATTTTGTCTTGTTTTTGCAGACCTGCTTTCTTTCTCATTTGTTGGGCTCTTCTAATTATTTCACGGGCAAAACCTTCTTGTTCTAGTTCTGGTGTAACTTCTTGATCAAAAACTACTTGGAATTCTTTTCCTTTTTTAATCTCTAATTTTTTAACATTAAGTTTTTTCTGTATCAGTTTTTTTAGTTCCTTTGCAGAACCTAATGTATCTATTACTCTTACTTCTGCTAAACTTAATGGCCATTTAACTCCAAGTCCTATTTTTTCCCTTTCTGCTAATCCTTTTTCGATTACTAAAAATGCGGATTCAAATAAAGCTTCCAATTTTTTATTTATTTTTTTGGGATCTGCTTTTGGCCAATCTGTTAAATGAACAGATTCTTTCTTTTCTATGTCTTTGAAATATTTTTGATAAATATGTTCTGTTAAGAACGGCACATATGGTGCCATTAATTGTATTACTGTGTAAATTGATTTGTATAAACAATAAACTGCTGCCTGTTTGTTATGGCCAGATTCATCTTGAACTCTGTCTCTAATTAATTGAATGTAACCTCTAGATAAATCATTTATGAAAAACTCTTGAACTGAAACCGCCGTTGTATTTGGATTGTAAGTTTCTAGGTTATGTGTAGCTTCTTTTACTAACTTATTTAACTTTGATAAAATCCAATCATCTTCTGCTTCAAACTTTTTTGGTGTTTTTGGTTTCCCTTCTGAGGATTGTGACAAATAATTACAAAGATTGAATAACATTGTTAAATTTCTTTGCATTTCTTTTGACTCGGTGTATCCAAAATTTACATTTGTTGTTAAATTATGTATAGAATATTGCCACCTTAAGATATCTGCACCTACTTTTTCTACTGCTTCATTAAACCATACTGCATTTCCCCATGATTTGTGCATTGGTCTGCCTAGCTCATCATTAACCTTTTCATGGGTTAGGACTGTTTTGTATGGTGGTTTGTTTTCTAATGCTACTGACATGAACAATAAAGAATAAAACCATAATCTAATTTGTTCTCTCATTTCCAACACTAATTCTGCCGGGAACCATTTTTTCCAATAAGCTTTATCTTGAATGTAATTTAATGTTGAGTAAGGTACAATTCCTGCGTCAAGCCAACAATCTCCTACTTCCGGAATTCTGGTTGCTTCTTTATCACATTTTGAACATTTAATTTTTACATCATCTATCCAGGGTTTGTGAAGTTCTTTTAGTTTATCGAATCCGCTTGTTGCTACTTTCTTTAATTCTTCTTTTGAAGATATGAATGTTTCATGTCCATCTGGGCAAATCCAAATTGGCAACGGTAGCCCCCAATATCTTTTTCTTGAGATAGACCAATCTGACATGCTGTCTAACCAGTTTTGCATTAGCTTTCCTGCATGTTCTGGTTGCCAATTTACTTTTTCAGCTGCTTTTTTCATTAAAGGACGTATTTCGTCTACTTTGATAAACCAAGAATCAACTAAACGGAATACTAATTCTTCTTTGCAACGCCAACAAGTTGGATAACGGTGTGCATAATCTGTTGTTTTGAACAAGAAATTTCTTTTTCCAAGATCTTCTATGACCATTTCTTTTGTTTCTTTTACATGTTTTCCAGTAAATTGATTAAAATTTTCTATGAAATATCCATTTTCATCCAAAGGAGATATTGCTTCTAATTTTTCTTTTTTACCTAATTCAAAGTCTTCTGCACCGCAACCTGGAGCAATATGGACTATTCCTGTTCCTTCTTCTTCTCCCACTAAATCCCAAGCAAGTACTCTGTGTTTTATTCCTTTTTGCGCATCTAGATAATCAAAAGGTCCTTTGTATTCTAGGCCTACAAGTTTTTTTCCTTTTAATGTTTCTAGTTCTTTGAAATTTTTTCCTAAACAATCTGTTGTTTGTTTTGATAAATATAAAATTTCATTATCTTTCTTTACTTTTACATAATCTAAATCTGGATGAACTGCTGCTGCAACATTGCTTGTTAATGTCCAAGGCGTTGTTGTCCAAACTAATAAAAATTCATTTTCTTTTCCTTTTATTGGGAACTTTAAATATAATGAAGTGTGCGTCATTTCTTCGTAAGCTTCAATCATTTCATGATGACTTACTGAAGTTCCACATCTTGAACACCAAGGTTGGACTCTATGTCCTTTGAAAAGCCATTTCTTATCATAACATTTTTTTAATAATAACCAAATATGTTCTATATTGTTATCATCCATTGTGTAATAAGAATTCTCCCAATCATTCCATTGACCAAGTCTAATGGACTGATCTGTTATAATTTTAGTGTATTTGTAAACACGATTTTTGCAATATTTTGAGAATTTATCTAATCCGTATTTTTCAATATCTTTTTTATTTTTTAGTTTAAGGTCTTTTTCTGCTTCTACTTCAACCCAAAGACCTTGACAATCAAAACCGTTTTGCCATCTTTGATCAAAACCTTGCATTGCTTTAAATCTTTGATATACATCTTTTATTGTTCTTCCCCAGACATGGTGGATTCCCATCTTATTGTTTGCAGTTATAGGGCCATCTATGAAAGACCAAGGTTTGTTTTTTGAATTTTTTTTTCTTAATTTATCAAAAATCTTGTTCTTTTCCCAAAATTTCAATATTTCCAGTTCTAATTCGTTTGGGTCGTACATCTTAATTCTGACAGTTTGGTCAATATTTAAAAAGTTTGTTATTGAACTGGATATTTGGACATTTGCCATTTACTTGCACAATGCTTATAAATGTGGCCTAATTCTCAATTGGGAAGGGTAAAATGAGCACAATTTGGACTGAAAAGTACAGGCCACAGACTTTTGATGAGATTAAAGGGCAAGATAAAATAGTCGATAGAGTGAAAGCTTTTGTTGATCAAAAAAATATGCCCCATTTGTTATTTGCTGGTCCTGCGGGGGTTGGAAAGACTACGTTATCCCTAGTTATAGCCAAACAAATGTTTAAAGAAGATTGGCAATATAATTTTCTTGAGTTGAATGCTTCTGATGAGCGCGGGATTGATATTGTTAGAAATAAAATTAAAGATTTTGCAAGAACTAAGTCTATTAAAGATGTTCCTTTCAAAATTATTTATTTGGACGAATGTGATTCTCTTACAAAAGAAGCCCAGCAAGCGTTAAGAAGAACAATGGAGAACTACACAAATACTTGTAGGTTTATTTTAAGTTGTAATTATTCAAGTAAAATTCTAGATCCTATTCAAAGTAGGTGTACTGTTTTTAGATTTAAACCCTTAGAAGAAAAGGATATCAAGGACATCATAAAAAATATTGCCCATACTGAAAAACTTAAAGTTAGTGATAGTGCAATCAAAGTTTTAATTGAGGTGACTGGCGGAGATGCAAGGAGATTAGAAAATATCTTACAGAGTTGTTCTGTAATCAGTAAAAATATTGATGATAATTTAATATTTGATATTGTTAGTGCTGCAAAACCAAAAGAAGTATTAGATATTTTGAAGTGGAGTAGCCAGGGTGAATTCATAAGAGCTAGAGATCTACTTTTAGATACAATGTTGAAACATGGGCTAAGTGGTTTTGATATTATAAAACAAATACAAAAAGAAATATGGAGCTTGGAGGTAGAAGATAAAGTAAAACTAAAGATGAGTGAAAAATGTGGAGAAACCGAGTTTAGGATGGTGGAGGGTAGTGATGAATTTTTGCAACTCGAAAGTATGCTTGCTAGTTTTGCTTTGATAGGAAAATGAACTTTTTAAAAAATATATTTGGAAAAAAAGAACCTGATGTGGAATTTGTAGATTTAGATGAATTAGATGCATGGTTAGTCAATAGGGTTGATATTTTAAAGAATCTTAAGATTACAATTAAGGAATGCTATGATGAAGTTAGAACTTTGATGGAAGAAACAGAAAAGAAATTAGATGTATTAAGCACAGTTAGTGTTGAGGAAGAACAAGTTCCAGAGAAATTGAAACAAATTGTTAAGGGAAATAGAGATATTTATGTCCAAGGTTGTTCTATCTTATTGCGGAAACTTGCTCCTCCGGTTATTACTGATTATAAAACTGCTGAAGAGTATATTGAAAAATTTAAAGAAGAAATTAATTCTTTTAATAAAAAGGGTGCTAGAAATTTTAGTATTGCTCAGAATTTGATTGGTAAGGAATTAGTTAGTATAGTGGACAGTTTAAAGGAAATGATCTTTATTGTTAAGAACTTGAAGAAAAGGTTAGAAGAAGATAAACCAAAATTACAAGAATATGAAGATGTTTTGACTAAAATAGGGGGATTAAGAAAAGATATTCTATCCTGTAGAGAAAATGAAAACTATCAATTAATGATGGTTGAAGAAGTTTCTAGACTTAAGGAAGAACAAGAAAGGATAGAAAGTAAAATTTCTAAACTTAAGAAGAGTAAAGACCTTTTGAAATTAGAAAATGATAAAGTTAATTTACGGGATATTGAGATTTCTAAACAAAATAAGTTTGACAAAATAATTGATTTATTTTCTAAAGTTGATAAAGCTCTTAAGAAATATAATAATTTAAATGAAAATGAATTGATTACGGCTTATTTGAAAAGTTCTACTAATGCATTAAAACAGGATAGAGACTTACAAATTGTTGAAACTGCTAGAAAAATTAAAACGATGATCGATGATCGGAAATTGGACATAAGTGATGATAAAAGGGTAAGGATTTTAGAAGGGTTAACTAAATTGGACAAAGATTCTCTTTATGGATTAAGGATTGCTTTCATTGAAGCCGAAAAAGAGGAAGAAGTTTTAAGGAAAAGAGTTCTAGACAATAAAATTTTAGAAGACATTAAAGAAGAAGAAATGAGATTAAAGGAAATTAAAGACGAAATAAAAAAAGAAAAAAATAAAGAAATTGAATTTGTTGATCTAGAAAAAGAAAAAATAGAAATACAAACCGATATCCTTAGGATGACCGGCACCGAAGTAAAAATTGAAAATGAAGCTTTGGACTAAAAAATATCAACCAACTAAATTGAAGGATGTTCAAGCTCATGAAAAAGCTATTTATGACTTGAAAGATTATGTTGTTAATTATAAATTTCAAAAGAAAAAAGCTGCCTTGATTTATGGCCCTACTGGTTCTGGGAAAACTTGTAGTGTTTATGCTTTAGCAAAAGAAAGTGATTTAGAAGTAGTTGAAATGAATGCCTCTTCTTTTAGAAATAAAGACAATATTAATGAAATCATCGGTGGATCTATTGGTCAAGCTAGTTTATTTAATAAAGGAAAAATAATTTTAATTGATGAGGTTGATGGTTTAAGCGGGATGAAAGATCGTGGCGGAGTTCAAGCATTAGTTACTCTTTTGAGTAAAAGCAGTTTTCCAATTATTTTAACTGCTAACGATCCTTGGCAAAGTAAGTTAAGTTCCCTGAGAATGAAATGTAAAATGATTGAATTTCAAACTTTGAGTTACATTTCTATTTTTAATGTTTTAAGAAAGATTGCAACTTTGGAGAAAGTAAGAGTTCATGATGATATTTTAAAGAAGATTGCTACAAGTGTTGGGGGGGATTTAAGGGCTGCTATCTCTGATTTACAAACTTTATCGAGCGGCAAGAAAGTTATTGTTAAGGAAGATTTAGAGGTCCTTGGTGAAAGAAACAAAAAAGAAAATATTTTTGAGGCTTTGAAAATAATTTTAAAAAGTAAAGATGCTGATGTTGTTTTGGGTTCTTTAGACAATTTAGATGAAAATTTTGATGAAGTCTTTTTATGGTTGGATGAGAATTTACCCATTGAATATAAAAATAATTTGGACCTGGCTAGGGGCTTTAATTATTTAAGTAAGGCGGATATTTTTAGGGGGAGGATTCGTAGATGGCAGCATTGGAGGTTTTTAGTTTATGAAAGGGTATTTTTAACTGTGGGTATTGCATTGTCAAAAGATAAGAAATATTTTGGTTTTCAAAGATATAAAAGAACGCAAAGAATTTTGAAATATTGGAAAGCTAAAATGAAGTATGCTCAAAGGAATTCTATTGCAGAAAAAATTGCTATGAAAATACATAGTTCTTCTAAAAAAGTTTTAAGAGACGAATTGCCTTATTTTAAAATTATCTTTAAAAATAATGGGCAAGATATTGCTAAAGAATTAGATTTAGATGAGAAAGAAATTGCTTGGTTTAACAAATAGAAAAATTAATAAGTTAGTTTAAGTTCTAATTTTTTATGTCTTTAAAAGAGATTCAAGATGAATTTGATAAGTGGGCACAGAAATGTGATCCCCCTTATTGGAAACCTCATGAAATTATGGCTAGGTTAATTGAGGAAGTTGGTGAACTTGCTAGAGAAATTAATCACCGGTATGGTCCAAAAAAGAAAAAATCTAGTGAAGAAACAAAAGAAATCGCTGATGAAATAAATGACATTATCATTACTCTGATTTGTATGGCTAATTCTCATGGTATTGACTTAAATGAAGCAATGGAAAGAACAATGCAGAAGATAAAGGAAAGGGATACTGAAAGGTTTGAAGCAAAAAATTAATAAATGGCAATAAGAAATTAATTTTATGAACATCACAAAAGACACATTTGAAAAAAGCGTTGTTAAAACATTGAGTTATAGACTTAGTTCTTCTTTGATTACCTCTATGCTGATTTATATCTTTACCAGACAATGGAAAATTTCTTTTTTTATTGGCGGAATTGACTTTTTTGTTAAACTAATTTGGTATTATGCTCATGAGAGGTTATGGAATCATTCTGATTGGGGTGAGACTTTACCTAAAAAAGGTAAAAAATGAAAAGTTTTATATTAAATTGAAAACATTCTATTTTATGGCTTATAATATAATTGTTGGGAGGACTGAATCTGACAGGAAAAAACTTGGGGAAAGGGGCACTATTTTCTTAGGAAAGGGCTATGTTAAAATGGGCCAAACTACTTCTTTAAGTAATAATTTGTTTATTGATGTCGCAAGAAGCCACGTAATGCTTGTTAGCGGTAAAAGGGGGACTGGTAAGAGTTGGACTCTTGGTGTAATTGCAGAAGAATTGAGTAGTTTAGAAACAGAAGTTTCTCAAAATATTGCAACTGTTATTTTTGATACTATGGGTATTTTCTGGACGATGGTTTATCCGAATACAAGAGAAGAAGAATTATTAAGAAGTTGGAAGTTGGCTCCAAGACAATTTGACACTGTAGATATTTATACCCCCAAAGGTTATTTTACTGAACAAACAAAAAGGGGGGTTCCTTCCAAGTTTAAGTTTTCAATTAAACCAAGCGAATTAGATGTTGGTGATTGGTGTAATGTTTTTGGGGTTGAATTAACTGAACCAATTGGGATCATGATTTCTAGGATTATTGACGGTTTAAAAGAAAAGAAAAATTATGGTTTGGATGATATTATTAAAGATGTTAAAAAGGATAAGAGGACAGACAGACATGTTCAAGATGCTGTAGAGAATCTATTTGTTTCTGTTATTGGTTGGGGGTTATTTAGTGACACTGGAACAAAAATAAAAGATATTGTGAAAAGGGGGAGGGTTAGTGTTATTGATATTAGTTGTTATACCCATGTTGCAGGTAATTGGAGCATTAAGAGTTTAGTTATTGGATTAATTTGTAAAAAATTACTTAATGAAAGAATTTTTTATAGAAAATTAGAAGAAGTAAAAGCGATAGAAGCGGGAAGAAGTTATTTTGGACTTGAAAGGGGAGATGGGGGTAAACAAGAGATGCCAATTGTTTGGATTTTGATCGATGAAGCTCATGAATTCTTACCTAAAGAAGGGAAAACTGCTGCTACAGATATTTTAGTGCAATTGCTTAGAGAAGGTAGGCAACCAGGAATATCTATGGTTTTAGCTACACAACAACCCGGAGAGATTCATAAGGATGTTATGACCCAAAGTGATATTGTAATTAGTCATAGAATTACTGCTAAGAAGGATATTGATGCTTTGAATAATATGATGCAAAGTTATTTGACCAGCGATATTCAGAGATATATTAATGATTTGCCCAGGTTGAAAGGTTCTGCTATTATTTTAGATGATAATTCTGAAAGAATTTATCCAATGAGGGTTAAACCAAGAGTTACGTGGCATGGCGGAGAAGCACCAATTAGCGTCCCTGTAAAAAGAAAGGCTTTACTTGATTTGGGATTATGAAAAAGGTTTATAACAAAATTTTGGATAAGGCAATACCTTATTATGAAGGGGGGCGTTCTTATGATATTCCTCAAATTGGGTGGATGTTAAAAGAGGCTAGAAAAATTCTTAAAAAAATTAATTTAAGAGAAGGACTAATTTTTCCAATAATAATTTTACACGATATTGGCTATTCTGCGGTGGATGAAAAAAATCCAAATGTTAAGGAAATTGGAACAAAGAAAATTCATATGGAAGAAGGGGCAAAAATAGCTGAACAAATTCTTAGGAAATTAAATTATGACAAAGAGTTTGTAGAAAAAATTGTTTATTATATTTCTGTACATGATAACTGGGTTTTAGGTGATGATGAACCTTTTAAAGAATGCAAAGAAATGGCTTTGTTTAATGATTTAGATTTTTTAGTGGGGATCAGATCTAAAGAGATGTTTGATTTAAGGGCAGAATCTATGGAAATTGCTCCGTCAGAGATGTTTAACTCTCTTTTAAAAGAAGAAAAATTAAAAAGAAGACCATTTTGTTGTAAGGAAACCAAAGAATTATTTAGCCAGTTAATGGGTGATCGGAAAAAAGAATTATAAAATTTTAAAATCAAAACGAACTCTGTATTTGTAAGGTGAGAATTTTCCACATTTTTGTATTTTTAGAAGTTTGTATTTTTTTGTGTACTTTTCTATTTCTTCTTTTCCTGCTTTTGGGATGTCTTTTTCATTTAGGAAAATGTAGAAATGTAATATTCCATTTTTCTTTGTTTTTTTAATTGCTAGATCTAGGAAACTTTTTCCATGCATGGGATACGGCATTAAAACTCTATCAAATTTCTTTTTTATTTTTGGTAGAATTTCTTTTACATCTCCCTTGTAAAGTTTTATGTTTTTGAATTTGTTTAATTTTATGTTTTCTTCTGCATATTTATGCGCTGTTGGATTGATTTCTATTCCAACTATCTCTTTTGGTTTTGAATGTCTTGCAATTACTAAAGGATATACTGCTGTTCCTGAGAACATTACTAAAACTGATTCTCCTTTTTTTACTTTATTTGCTACTCTAAGTCTTTCTGTGCTAAGTCTTGGTGAAAAATAACATTTTTCTACGTCTAGTTTAACTTTTATTTCATTTTCTTTGTATAACGTGTGTTTTCTTTTTTCCCCAGCAAGAATCTTTAATTTTCTTAAACGGTAGATTCCTGAATGTTTTTTTACTTTCTTTGTAATAACTTTTAAATTCTTATGTAGCTTTAGTAAAGTTTCTGCGATTATCTTTTCTTTTTTTTCTATTTCTGGTTTTATTTCTAAAATCGCTATATCCCCAATTGTATCATAAGCTGAGGGAACTAGGAAAAGTTGCTTTTTTGTTAATTTATCCTTTAAAGCTAATTTTAGGTCCTGTGATTGCATAATTTTGATTTGTATTTGGGGGTTAAAAATGTTTTGGAAAGATTTATATATTCTGAACACAGGAAAAATAATATGGAAAAAAAGTTTTGGTTGGTGATATTAGCTTTTTTAGTTTGTATCTATTCAGTTTCAGCTTGGACGTTTTATTACGGATATGGATCCGGTAATTTTGATATTTTTGGATTTTATCAGCGGTATTATCAATTAATTGATTTAGTTCTTTATTTCTTGTTCTTTAGTGCTATTGCTAATTTGACTATTGGACAAAAATTTAAGGGCACCGACATGAAATCTGCGAATATTTTAACTGGTGTATTTGGTTTGGTTATGTCTTTGGTTTTAGTATTTTTTGAAACAAATTATTATCGTGGGCCTTTAATTTTCCAACAAGCTAATGCGTTCTTAATTTTTATTTTGATTGTTTTAGTGTTATTTGCTATAATCGCTTTGACTGGTTTTATAAAAAATGTTTGGATCGCTGGGGTAATCGGTCTTGGACTTGGCCTTTTAGCTTGGAATAATTTGCAATGGGTTGTTAGTAATAATGGTTGGTATGCTGTAAGTTCTGGTAGTCTTTATTCTCTTAATTCTTTAAAGAACACTGTTTGGGTTTTTATTTTACTTGCGGTTGCGGTTGCGGGTTTTGCTTTGCAAGGTAGAGGCACAACTCACCATCCTTAAAAGTATTTATCTAAAGCGTTTTGACCTTTTTTCTTTCCTGTTAATTTTTCTAGAATTTTATCTATCCTTTCTTGTGAAAAGTCATGATCTAAGAGAATTTCATTTATTTTGTCTTCGTTTGGGCTTTCCCATTTTAACTGATAATTTTTCATAATTGGCATAGATTTGAAAATTGCGTAAATTTCTTTCCAGTTAAAATCTGGATTTAAATCTTTGAATAATTTGTCAAATGTTTTGTGTTGTTGAACTAATTTTAAAGCTGTTTTTGGTCCGATTCCTTTTATTCCTCCAACATTATAATCTGTCCCTATTAAAATCCCTAGGGCTATTAATTGATCTTGATTTATATTTAATTTCTTTAATGCTTGTTTTAACTCAATCATTTCTGGCGTTATGTTAATGTATGATCCCCCAACCTTTCTTTTTTGAGAAACTGTTAAGTTAGTTATCATCCTTGGTGAATTGAATAATAAAGTATCAAAATCTGAGCTAGCTACTGCGTAAACGTCTTTTTTCTCGCAAATGAATGCTGCTTGAGCATCTGATTCAGAAGGTGCTTGGATTACTGGGAGACCAAGTGCTTTTAGAAATTCTTTTGATTCTTCCATAATTTCTCTGGATAATCTAGTAGACATCTTGGAATATTTTGCCATTGCCTCAGTATTATCTTCTTCTTTTGCTTGTTCTAGTTTAGTTTCTGCTACTCTTTTTCTATGTTCTCTTTCTTCTTGCTCTTTAATCTTTAATCTTGGTGGCTTTCCATCAAAAACAAAACATGGTTTTATCCCTTTTTCAATTAAATTAGGTATTCTTGTTGATAGGCCCATTAAATGTGATGTTATTCTTTGTTTAGAATCCATTAATGGAGTTCCATCCATTTGCCTTATTGATGAAACAAACTGGTAAAGCATGTTAGAAGCATCTACTGCAATTTTCTTTCCTTTTAAATCTTCAAAGGTAATTGCTTTTTTTGGAACTAATTCTGAAAGTTTAACTCCCATGCTATTTTAGTAAAAATATTAACTTAAATAGTTTATCATAACAAACTTTATAACTGGGCTCCCTTTTAAAATAATGAAAAGAGATGATAAAACATACTTCTTTTGACCACAGCGGAGGATTTTATTTCTATCGTTTACATAATTGGAAGACTGATCAGTTAACAAATGGGTTTCCTAAACTGAAAAATTTTTTGCATAGTATGTTTGAGGATTGTCCGCATGATTATTTTCATTCTGGACCAAGAGGTTCTGCTTTGAAATTTAGTTTGCATGATGTTGATATGCATCAAACTACCGGACATGAAGTTTCTCAACTGACAATTGATGGTTTAGAAGAGAATAGTGAAAGGTATAAGACTGCTCATTCAAAAGTCCAGGTGTTTATGTTGGAGCATGACGATAAAACTTTAGCTGTAGAAGTGCCAATTTGGTTAAAAGCTAATGAATTAAAGAATTATTCTAATATTTTTAATAGTAAAGAGCCTTTAACTGGCCATATTGATGTTTTAAGGATGGAAGGAGACAATATTTGGGTTTGGGATTATAAGCCAAATGCAAAAAAAGAGAAATATGCTTCTACACAAGTATTCTTTTATGCTTTAATGATGAGTAAAAGAACAGGTATTCCGTTAGATCATTTTAGATGTGGGTACTTTGATAGTGCTTATTCCTTTATTTTTAAGCCTGAAATGGAGATGCTTAAAATGCCAGAATTGGGCAAATTCCTGGATAGATAAGGTTTATAAAAGTTTTTTCGTATCTAATTTTATGGTAAATATAAGTTTTTACATAACTGATGTAAATTATGAGAATAGAGAAGATAAGGCCTTAGTTCAGCTATTTGGAAGAACTATTGATGGTAAAAAAATATGTGTCTTGACAGACTATGATTATTCTTTTTATGTTATTCCTAAGAAAAATATTAAGAAAGTTATGGAGAAGGTTAAGAAAATAGTTGTTATGGGTAAAGAAAAAATCGATTTTGTCAAAAATGTTGAAATTATTGATATGAAGTATTTAGGGGGTGATGTTCAAGCAATAAGAGTTTTTATTAGTAATCCAAATGCTGTTAGAGAAATTGCTGAGAGAATAAAAGATTTGGATAATGTTGAACTAGTAAAAGAAACTGATTTGAATTTTTATAAAAAATATTTATTGGATAATCAAATTACGCCTTTAGTTTTGACAGATATTGAAGGGGAAGTTTTACTTGATAGGGATGATTTAGATGTAGATTTTGTTGTTAAAGCTAAAAAAATAAAACAAGTTAAAGAAGAATCTTTTGAAAATCCTAGCATAATTGCTTTTGATTTAGAAATATATTCTCCTGAAAAAAAATATCCTTCTGAGAAAGACCCCATTATTATGTTAAGTATGGTTTCAAATGATGGTTATCAGAAAGTTTTTACCTGGAAGAAGTTTAAACATAATAAAAAGTATATTGAATTTGTTGAAGATGAAGAAAGTTTAATACATAAATTTAAAGAGGTTTTAAAAGAGAAAAATCCTGATTATGTTACCGGTTATTTTTCAGATGGTTTTGATTTTCCCTTTTTACAATCTCGTGCAAAAAAATATGGTATTGATTTAAGATTTAATAATTCTCACTTAAGGATTAATAAAAGGGGGAACTCTGTTACTGCTAAATTAAAGGGAATTGTTCATTTAGATGTTTTCAAATTTATTGGGGGGATTATGGCTAACTCTTTGAATTTTGAAAATTATAAATTGAATACAGTTGCTAAGGAACTTCTTGGAAAGAAAAAATTAGATGTCAATCTGGATGAACTTGGAATTGTTTGGGATGACGGGAGCGATAAACTTTTAGAATTTTGTGAGTATAATTTAATTGATTCTCAATTGACTTTAGAATTATGTGAAAAAATATTACCTAACTTAAATGAATTAGTTAAATTAACAAATTCCCCGATTTATGATATTTGTAGATCAAGTTATAGTGCTATTGTTGATATGTATTTGATGAGGATGGCAAAGGAATATAATGAAATTATTCCAAATAAACCCGATCAGGGAGATGCTTCTCTTAGGAGAACTCACACTTATCAAGGAGCATTTGTTTACGAACCAAAACCCGGTTTGTATGGCAAATTAGCTGTTTTAGATTTTAGAAGTTTGTATCCTACTATTTTGGTTGTACATAATGTTTGTCCTACAACTTTAACTAATAAAAAAGGGGGTTATGAATCTCCTGAAATTGTTTTGGAATCTGGTGAAAAGAAAAAATATTATTTTACATCTAAGAAAGAAGGATTTATTCCAAGGGTTGTTAAGGAAATTATTACTAGAAGGATTAGGGTGAATGAGTTGTTGAAAAAAGATAAGAAAAATCCCATTTTGAAAGCTAGGAGTTATGCTTTAAAAACTGTTGCTAATGCTACTTCTGGTTATTTAGGTTTCTTTGGTGCTAGATGGTATTGTAGGGAATGTGCTGAGAGTATGACTGCTTGGGGTAGAGAATACATAACTGATGTTATTGAAAAAGCTGAGAAAAAAGGTTTTGAAGTTATTTATGGGGACACTGATTCTATATTTTTGGTTTTGGGGGACAAAAGTAAAAAAGATACTTTAGATTTTTTGGATGAAATTAATAGAGAATTACCCAGTTTAATGGAATTAGAATTAGATGATTTTTATAAAAGAGGACTTTTTGTTTTTAGGAAAGGTGAAAAAACTGGTGCTAAGAAAAAATATGCTTTGGTTTCTGAAGAAGGAGAAATAAAAGTTACTGGTTTTGAAACTGTTCGTGGCGATTGGAGTGTAATTGCTCGTGAAGTTCAGAAAAAGGTTCTTGAATATATTTTGAAAGATAATGATCCAAAGAAAGCTTATGAATATGTTAGAAAAGTTATTGAAAAAATTAAAAGGGGTAAAGAAGATATGGAAAAAATGATTATTAAAACTCAATTAAAAAGAAAGCTTGAGGGTTATGCAGTAGAGGGCCCACATGTAAAAGTTGCTAGAAAGATGAAGGCTAAAGGTGAATATGTTGGTCCTGGAATAACTGTCCAATATATTGTTACACCCGGAAAAGGAAATATTGGGAATCGGGCAGAAATTCCAGAAGATGCAAAAAGTTATGATGCCGATTATTATATAAATAATCAAATCTTACCAGTTGTAGAAAAGATATTTGATGTTTTAGGTCGTGGCAAAGAAGAATTGGTTGGTGGCAAGAAACAGATGAAGTTGGGTGAATATTAATGGATGATTGGATAAAAGCTGGAGAAATTGCTGGAAAAGCAAGAGACTTTGGAGCTAAGTTAATTAAGAAAGGGGAGAAATTAATAGTTGTAACTGAAAAAGTTGAAGAAAAAATTTATGAACTTGGTGGAAAGTTGGCATTTCCTACTCAAATTTCTAGAAATGAAGTTGCTGCACATTATAATGCATTTGTGAATGATGAAACTGTATTTGATAATGATATTGTTAAAATTGATGTTGGAGTACAAATAAATGGTGCTATTGGAGATACTGCAACTACTATTGATTTAACAGGTGAGAGTGAAGCTTTGGTTAAAGCAAGTAGGGACGCTTTGAATAATGCTTTGAAAATTGTTAAACCTGGTGTTAAATTAAATGAAATTGGGAGAGTTATCCAAGAAACAATTTCTAATGCTGGTTTTGCCCCAATAAGAAATCTTTGTGGTCATGGGTTGGGGGAATATCAAATCCATGATAGTCCAAGTGTTCCTAATTTTGATAATGGTGATGAAACAGAATTAGAAGAAGGACAAACAATTGCAATTGAACCTTTTGCAAGTACAGGCTCTGGAATTGTTGTTGAAGGGAAAGAAAGTGAAATCTATAAATTTTTAGAGAAAAAACCTACTAGGAATCCAATGGCCAGGAAAGTTATGGCTTTTATTGAAGAAGAATATAATGGGTTGCCATTTGCTAAAAGACATTTATTTAAAAAATTTGGAAATGTAAATTTAGCTTTAAAATTACTTGAAAGGGGGGGAATTTTACATCAGTATAATCAATTAGTGGATAAAAGTAAAGGTTTAGTTAGTCAGGCTGAGCATTCTGTTATTGTTGGAAAGAAAATTACTACGAAAATAGAATAGAAAAAAAGAAAAAAATTTTGGAGGTGTAAATTTTTAACCGAAATAACTTGCTTCTCTTATTGCTGCTCCTCTAGCTGTTCTAATATATTGAGATTCGATTTCTTTATATTTCTCAATATCTTTTTCGGTTATTGAAGGTGTTACTTTCTTTAATGCTTCTTCAAAGTGTTCCATAGTAACTTCTTTTGCATTTAGATCTTTTCTTAAGGCTAGCATTGCAGCTTCTCTGCAAACAGATTCTATATCTGCACCTACATGGTTTTGTGTTTTTTCTGCTAACTTTGTTAAATTTACCTCTTTTGCAAGGGGCATTCCTTTTGTATGTATTTTAAAAATTTCTAGGCGACCTTCTTTCTCTGGAACAGGTGTTAGTAGTAATCTATCAAATCTTCCTGGTCTTAACAAAGCTGGATCAATCATGTCTGGTCTATTTGTTGCTGCCATTATTACAACATCATTTAGTTCCATTAAACCATCCATTTCACTAAGTAATTGATTTACCATTCTTTCTGTTGCCTGATTTCCCATCCCTTGTCCTCTTTTACCAGCTATAGCATCTATTTCATCAAAGAAAACAATTGATGGTGATGCTTGTCTTGCTTTTTCAAAGATTTTTCTTAAACCTTTTTCAGATTCTCCTACCCACATGGATAAAAGTTCAGGTCCTTTTACTTGAATGAAATTAGCTTCTGATTCAGCTGCGACAGCTTTTGCTAGGAGGGTTTTACCTGTTCCTGGAGGTCCATAAAGCAATATTCCTTTTGGAGGTCTAATCCCCATTCTTTCAAAACTATCAGGATGTTTTAATGGCCATTCAATTGCCTCATTTAATTCTTGTTTAATTCCTTTTAATCCACCAATATCTTCCCATTTGACATTTGGTTTTTCAACAAGAACTTCCCTCATTGCACTTGGACGTACTAGTTTTAGTGCGTCTTTGAAATCCCTTTGCGTAATCCTTAGCTTTTCTAAAACCTCTTGGGGTATTGGTTCTTTTTCTTTAAGTTTTAATTGGGGTAAAATTCTTCTTAATACACTCATTGCTGCTTCTTTTGCTAAAGCAGATAAGTCTGCACCCACAAACCCATGAGTAATTGCTGCTAGTTCTTCTAGATCTACATCTTTTGTTAAAGGCATATTTCTAGTATGGATTTTTAAAACTTGTAAACGTCCTTTTTTATCTGGAACTCCTATAACTATCTCTCTATCAAATCTTCCTGGTCTTCTTAATGCGGGATCAATTGCATTTGGCCTATTGGTTGCTCCAATAACAACTACTTGGCCTCTATCTTGTAGGCCATCCATCATTGCTAGTAGTTGGGCTACAACTCTTCTTTCAACTTCTCCGCGAGTTTCTTCTCTTTTTGGGGCTATTGCATCTATTTCATCAATAAAAATGATTGACGGTGATTTTTCAGATGCTTCTTCAAATATTTTTCTTATCTTTTTTTCCGATTCCCCATAAAATTTATCCATAATTTCTGGTCCATTAATCAAAATGAAATTTGCTTCTGATTCTGCAGAAACTGCTTTTGCTAAAAGAGTTTTACCTGTTCCGGGGGGACCATGTAATAAAACTCCCCTTGGTGGTTCTACTCCTAGTCGTTGAAATACTTCTGGGTGTCTTAACGGTAGTTCTACCATCTCTCTCATTTTTTTAATTTCTTCATCTAATCCACCTATATCTTCATAAGTTACGTCTGGTACTGCTGAAGAATCTTCTGTTATTTCAACTGCCTTTTGACTTACTTGAATTTCTGTATTTTCTGAAATTATAACTGCTTCTTTAGGGCTTGCATCTGCTACAATAAACTTTAAAGTTCCCATTGATCCCATAAATCCGGAATCTGACATTAACATGTCGAAGATATCTTCGAAGGGAGAACCTTCCATTGTAGTTCTTCTTCTTTTTGTTCCACCTAATGAAATAATATCTCCTTTTACAACTACTCTTCCAAGTAATCCGTTTCTAAATACTGCTGGATTTGCTTGAATCATAATTCCTTGTTGTGCTGGAGCGATTAGAATTTTCTTTGCTTCTTTAACTTCGGCTTTTCTCACTTTTACTGATTCTCCGATTCCTGTTTTTGCATTTCTTCTTAGAATTCCATCCATCCTGATAACTGCTTCACCAACATCTGTTGGGTAAGCTCTATCTGCAATTCCTACTGTTTTTCTGTTTCCTTCTATTTCAATGATGTCTCCTGGCCTTATACCAATTTGTTTCATAGTTTGGAGATCTATCCTAACAATTCCTTTGTATGCTTCTTCTTGTAAAGCTTCCATGACTTTTAGTTGAGTCTCGTTTGGTGTTTTTTTTATCATTTTTCTTTCCCCCTATCTTTCTTAAAAAATAATGTTAGTTTTCCTGGTTCTTGTAATGACATATGAATCATCTTATCCATTTCTTTTTCTATTTGTCTGAATTTTTCTTCAAATTCAATAATCTCTCTTGGTATTGTTACTGAAAATGAATTTCCAACCATTCTCAATTTTACTTGAAAATCTCTGTTTTTTAATGTTATAAAGTCTTGATATTCTTTTAGATCTAATGGGTGTAGCCATTTTTTTCCGCAACCAGGACATTCTAATGCCCTGACTTTGAAACCATCTTTTAATATTGTTACCTTTTCTGTTTTTTTTCCGCATTTGTTGCAGAGTATCTCGTTTTCAAACATATCTTCCATTTTGTGTATACTTCTTGTGTATACAGGAAGTATATAAATATTTCGGTTCTGTGGGCTTTGCACTAAAATCAGTCCTTTTTAAGTGCGAGGTACTCTTTTGCACATTTATTAAATTCAATCTCAAGACCAAGCTCGAAGACGTTTTATCTTAAATTAATCTTTAGAAAACTATAATAACAAATTGATTTCTACAATTGTATGAGAATAAGTTCTGGGAGTAAAGATATTGATAATTTTCTTAATGGGGGCTATCTTAATGGAGAAGTAAACATGATCTATGGTCCTGCTACTTCTGGAAAAACTACTTTTTGTTTAATGACTGCTTTACATTTTGCAAAAGATAAAAAAGTTTTATATATTGATACTAAAAATTCTTTTTCTGTTGAACGAGTTAAACAAATTAACGACGATGAACGTTTATTAGATAATATTATAGTAAAAAGAGTAGATAGTTTTGATGAACAAGAAAAACTTATTGAAGAACTACCAAATATTGTAAAAAATAAAATAAAATTAGTAATCTTAGATGTTTTAGATATGCATTACAGATTTGTTTTAAGGGATGAAGAAGTTAAATTAGTTAATGCTAGAATGGCTCAACAATTAGTAAATTTAACTAGGCTTGCAAGAAATAATAATATTTTAGTTTTAGTCACAAATGGTGTTTATGAAGATCTAAAAGAAAGGAAAGCTACCATGATTGGTGGAAAAATGGTTAGGAACTGGCCAAAACTTTTGATTCAGTTAAGACAAAATGAGCAAAAAGAAGCTGTTTTAGAGAAAGATGAAAACTTTGAAAGTGAAAGAATTATTAGTTTTAAGCTTGTAAACGAAGGAATTGAAGTTCTTTAGAAAGCTTTTTAATAGTTTCTGCCTTCCCGCGTTTATATGGATAATAACCCAAAAAAATTACTTAAGGTATCAGAAGGGAAAAAGGTTGCTATATTCCCCCATAAAGATCCAGATGGTGATGCTCTAAGTGCTGGGTTTGGATTACAAAATGGGATTTATAGAAAAAATGGAATTGAATCTGTAATTGTTCATTTTGGAGTTATTTCTACTGCCGAAAATCAAAGACTTTATTCTGCATTAAGTAAAACTCATCCTAATCTTTTTGTTGCATATGATCCAAATACTTTTAATCCAGGAGATTATGGGTTTTTTATAGGCGTTGATACAGCTGGAAATCTACTCCCTGAGGGAATTAAATTGAATGGTGCCATAGACCACCATGGAGATGCTTATAAAGAAGGAGATTTTAAAGAATTTGAATATTGCGATGTAAGGAAACCAAGTGAAATTAAATCTGCTTCATCTATTGTTGCGCTTTATATGAAGAAACTTGGAATTGAATTGAGTGTAGATGATGAATTAGATATTTTAGTTGCTACTGCATTAAGTGTAGGTATTGAAATGGATACTGCACGTTTAATCAATCGGACTTCTTTAGATTTAGAGGCCTTAGGTTTTGTTGAACCCATGGTTGACCAATCTCAAAGAAAAAGGATATTGAAGGTTGAAAAACCTAAGCAAGTTGCATTGGCAGAGGCAGAAGGAGTTTTGAATAGTACCCAAGTAGGAAGTTATGTAATTAGTTCTGTTTTAAGAAGACCTAAAAATGACAGAGCTATTGTTTATACTGCTAATAGTTTATTGTTAATGGAGGGGGCTAGTTGTTCTCTTGGTCTCGGAATTTTAGAAGATGATGATCTTCTGGGAATTGCAGTAAGAACTGATGATGACCATAAATTAAAAGCAAGCGACATTGCTGCTTGGTGGGGTGGTCAGGGAAAAAATTACGAAGCCTGGGCCACAGTAGATTTACGTTTCTTTAAAGATCTAACTGGGAAGGGTTCTGATAAAAAATTGGAACAATTATGTATGGAGGCTGTAGTTGGTAGAGTTAAAAGAGAGACGGGAGAACGAGAATCTAAAGATACTTAATCTTTCTTATTCCATTTTTCTTTTGTTTTACAATCATAAGTTAAACACATCTCAAAAGGTCTTTTTCCTTTTCTGATTACTTTTATTACAGGTAATCCGCATTCTGGACAAACTTTTCCTGTTGCTTGAATCAAACCTTGTGGTAAACTAAATGTTGTTTTACATTTTGGATAACCATCGCAAGCTGCAAAGTATTTTTTTGTTTTTTTAGAATATAATATTCTTAAATTTCCATTTTTACATTTTGGACAGGGGCCTAATTGAGAACTTTCTTTTCTTGTTTCTAGGTTTGCTTCTGAAAGTGCTTTTCCAATTTCTTTTTCTTTTTTCTTAAATTTTTCTAGAATTTTTATTAATATTTTTTTTGCCTCTTCTAGAATTGGTTTTTGTTTTTTCTTTTTACTCAAAATTTGGTTTAATTCTTTTTCAAAATGGACTGTAAGTTCTTCATCAATTACTTCTGGGCAATATTTTTCTAATGTATCAATTGTTTTTATTCCAAGTGTTGTTGCTTGTATTGATTGCTCTTTTACATAATTTCTTGTATAAAGTGCATCTAGTACACTAGATCTTGTTGCTTTTGTTCCAAGATTCTTTGATTCCATTATTTTGATTAAGGATGCGGGAGTATAACGTTTTGGGGGTTGAGTTTGTTTCTCTTCATCTTTTATTTTTCTTTCTTTTATTTTATCTTCTTTTTTACAATCTGGCATTTCTTCTTCTTTGAATTTGGCAAATCTTCCATAGAATTTATGCCATCCTGGTTCTACTGTTCTTGTTCCTTGTGAAATGAATTTTTCTTTATTACAATCAATTTCTAATGTTACTGTTTCTCTCTTTGCAGGAACAGAGAACGTTGCTAAGAATCTTCTAACAATTAAATCATATAATTGTGCTTTCTTTCCAGTAATTTCTTTCTTTTCTCCTGTTGGGTGTATTGCTGGGTGTGCTGGATCGTTTTTCTTTCCTTCATTTGGAGTTAAACTAGATTTTAATAGTTCATTACAAAGTTCTTTGTAAGTTGGTTGTTTTGAAACTTCTGAAATTAATTTTTTATAATTTAATGATTTTGGAAGTTTTTGAGAACTAGTTCTGGGGTATGAAATCATTCCTGCAATATAAAGTTCTTGACCTAATTTTAGAGTTTCTTTTGGAGAAGTTTTTAGACATCTATATGCTTCAATTTGCAAGGATGTTAAATCAAATGGTGTTGGTGGTGCTTGGTTAAATTCTTTTTTTGTAATGTCTGATATTTTTGCTTCTTTTCCTTTTGTATTTTTTAGAATTTTATCTACCTCTGTTTTTTTCTTGAATTTGTCTTTTTTATGTTTGGCTAGAATTGGTTTTTTGTTTAAATCTCCATTCAAGTAAATTTCCCAATACGTTTCTGGTTTGAATGCTTGTATTTCTTTTTCTTTGTCTACTATCAATTTTAATGTTGGTCCTTGAACTCTACCAATTGATAATATTTTAAAATAATTTGTTGTGTTTTTAATTGATAGGGTTAAAGCTCTTGACAAATTGATCCCCCAATAATAATCTAAGTAATGTCTTGTTTCTCCTGCTTCAATTTGATCGAAATCTAAATGTTTGCTTGCTTTTTCATAACTTTTAATTAATTCGTCTTTTGTTAAAGTAGAGAATTTCATTCTTTTTCCATCTTCTTTTTTACAAATGAATTTTAAACAGTTTCTTCCAATAACAGAACCTTCTGCATCGTAATCACATGCTACAGTAAATTCATCAGCTTCTTTTGCTAATTTTTTAAGAACATCAAAATATTTTTTTGTGTAAGCATAATTTTTACCTTTCTTATATGTGGGCGACCAAGAAATGTTAAAAACTGGGTACGTCCAACCATTTTTTTCTGTTTGATCTAATAAAAATAAGTGACCTACGGCACACCCTACAATAATCTCTTTCTTTTTGTGTTTTAAGGTGTAATAAGAAACTCCTTTTTCTTTATGTGGGGTTGGTTTTGTATCTGCTAAAGCAGTTGCTACCTTTACCATTGCCGCTGGCTTCTCACAAATTATAAGTTCTACCATTAGTATAAGGGCAGAAAAAGAAAAATATAAAAAGGTTTGTATTTAAGATGATTATCTTAGTTTCCAACTGTCTTCATAAATATTTACTATCTTTCCTTTATTATCTCTATCAATTTTACCAGGAATTCTTTCAACAAAATCCTTTTTTATTAGTTTTTTCATATGAAAGGATAAACAAGGAGATTTTATTTTTAAAACATTTAACAAATCTCTTGTTTTTAATTCTCCTTGTGAAAGCAAGGCCATTATTTCTTTTCTTGCTTCATTATTTTTTCTTTGATTAATTTTATAATTATTAATTTTTCTAAAAAGTTTTTTATCCTTAATTGGGTGGTTAAAACCAATTTGTTTGTGAAATTTTATTAAATCTGCTTTTCCGTATATCCCATAATAATAGCTTCTCTTGTAGACGTCTCTCTTTCTTGAACCAATAGTTTTAATCTCGATTTCAAATTCTTTCAAAAATGTTGCCGTGGTGTAAATTAGGTTTTTATTTGTCATTTCAATGCTAATCTCATTATTTGTAATTGAACCCTCATCATCAAAGATAGCTCTAAGAAACGCTGCTTTAATCTCTCTACTTCCTTTTAAAATAAAATTTGGGATTTTTCCCCTTGAAAAATTAATTTTTTCTAAGCTTAAAATTTTTCCGGTGATTTTGGGTAATCTTAATCTTGTTGTTCCGTCTAAATTTGTAATTTTCTCTATTTTAAATTTTCCAAATACTTCATAAGAATCTTTCTCAAATTGATTTATTAAAGTTTCATTTTTATTAAAATAATAGATAGAATAATCAAAAATTCCTCCATCCCCCAATAAATGGCCGATTAGTCTTGCAAGAGTTTTAGATTGTTTTAAAGGAAGTTTTATAGAAATGGGTAAGCCAGATTTTGATGATTTAATAGAAATTACATTTTTTTCTAAAGCTGTTAAATCAAAAATAGATTGAAATATTTTTAATCTCTTCAAAGACAAAAAAGTGCTCCCTTTTAAAAAAGTCGAAAGAGTAGTTCGGCTTATATCTTCTTTAAACAGTGTTTTTATTTCTCTTCTAAGAATTTCTTCTTTTCCATAGTTTTTTTTAATTACTTTTTTTATTTTTTGAAGGTAAGGTTTATTTAGCTTACAATAAAAATTATCTGGTAAATCCAATAATCCTAATTTGAAATTTGACTCCATTTTTTATATTTACAATGTAAAATTATTCTTTAGCTATACGTGTAATTAGCGTCTTAATTTATAAGCTTTTTGTGCGCGGTTGTCAAGTGTTTTTTTAGATATAACTGCCTTTGGTTCAAATTCATTTAAACTTATGGAAAAGTATTTATACATTCAAATTACTAAAAAACATTATGAAATACATGATAATTTTAATTATTGGATTATTGTTAACATCCGGATGTACAATCCTCAATAATGGATCTGGGGGTAGAGCAACGAGCCTACCGCTTACATTATATATGAAAGAAGCAGGAGGCAGATATGGGAATTCTTATAATGAAATTGCAATAAACCCTGGAGATGAATTCTCTATTGATATAGAAGCAATGAATCTAGGGGAAGAAGCTCAATATACAATAACTTTTAATCCTGAAGAAGGCATAGAGGCACTTGATCCAACAGAATTTGAAACAAACATTGTTTCTAGTCAAGAAAAAGTATTTTTGAAAAGTTTAAGTTTTAGAGCTCCTCTTGAACAAGGTTATTATCGAATTCGAGCATTTGCTTCAGGTGTTTATCCAAGTGCAGCTTCTTTTTGGGTTTGTGTATCATCAAATACCAACACATGCCCCCCAGAACCGCCTGTTTTAATGGGGTGTGTAATTGGAGAGAGTGGAGTTGATACATGTCCCATAGAATATGGATATACCTGTTATGATTCATGGCGTGGGCTGGGGGATGCAGAACAAGAAGGAGATTTAAGATGCCATAAAAATTGTGAGACCAATTCTGATTGTTTATATACATATAAAGCTCCAGATTGTGAAAATGTAGAGTTATGGAAGGGAGATTCCTCTGTAATCAAGAGATTTTGTATTTAGAATAATCTTGCAAATATTTTCTATTTTAAATGATTTTTAGATATGTTAGACGAACTTTATTTTATGGGGGCTAAGTAAAAACTAAAGTGAGGAAATTTCTAATTTTGGCTTAACCCGCTTAGCCCTAATATATTAAACCATATATTGATTGATATATTGCCAGTTGGATGAACAGTTAGGTTTTTATAGTTTTGACTTAATTTAGTTTCTATGAACAGGGGTAAAAAATAAGTGTGAAGGAAGATGAAGAAAGAAGAGTTTATTAAACATGCCTGCGAACAAGTTCTGCGTTTCACGCAAGTTAAAAAGTGGGATGACCTTTCAGAAGAGCTGAAAGTACAGCTTGGTTTTAATATGGGGGCGATGGCACTTGGTCTTAATCTTAGCAAAGAAGATGGTTTTCTGGCACTCTCAAATGCTCGCGAGGGAAAGATTTCTATGGAAAAGTTTCATAAACACATACGAGTTATAACCCTCTCTTACAAGATTACTGTAGATGAGGGGAAGGTTTTACGACCATTTTAATTAAGTTGAAGAAATTATTACAATTCACATCATTTATCGTGTAGGATTATATTAATCAATCAATATATGTGAGTTAGGCGAACTTTTTATTTCTTTTTCGTAGCTATTGCTATAAGAAGAACTAGAAATATAAAAAATATACTTGATAATTCTCCACCTACTGCTTCGTCTTCAAAAAGATGGAAAAAGTTTAAAACTACCAATGCAGAAATAATCCCCCCTATAATCGAAGTTTTAAGATCATTAGTATTAGGTAATTTTCTTTTATACTGCCAGACTGCAAAGACCAAACTCAAGATTAGAAAGATACTAATTAATAGTCCTAAATTGACCCCTTTTTCCTTTAAAATTAGAGAAACTACCGCAAGGACCAGCATAATAATTGATAAGAATATAAATTTATTTTTCCTAACAAAAACGTTGGACATTGATTTTCTTAATGAGACAAATTTTAGGGTCAAAAGTGTAAAAAAGAATATAAAAAGACCAATACAAATCCAAAAAGCCATATTTGGAAAAACTAAAAATCCAAAAAAACCAACCCCCAAGGAAGTAGAATTTACTAAAATTATCCCCCAAACAGATAAAAAAAGGCCCAAAATGCTCTTTTTCCTTCCTTTTATAAAGTGGGTTGCATTAAATCTATTATAATCAAAACAGGTACTTACTAAAGTTGCTATCTTTTTGTAATCTAAAAAATAACTTGAAGCCAATAAAAAAATACCCAACAACGAAAATATTAAACCAATCGTTTTTATTAGTATATCATTACTTTTTATAACAAAACAAAGGAATAGGGTTAAACCAGTTAACCAGCCCAATATTTTTAAATCATCTGGCCCAGTTAGTTTTTTTATTTCTAATTCTATTTTCGTATCAGTTTCAATCTCAGTTTTTTCCATATTGAAACAGGATATGGAAAAAATTAATAAATCTATCCTTTATCTCCAAACCCCTTCAAAACATTTATATGCAAGGTTCGTCTAACGTACATTTTAGAATTAAATTTCTAAGATTTTTCCTTTTCTTCCAACATTTATGACTCTAGTTTTTCCTACTTTCTCTTCTATGCCTTCTGCTTCATGTACGTGTGAACAAAGAAGAAAATCTGGTTTGAATTGATCTATTGCTTTTTTTACTGCTTTACTTCCGGAGATTACCCCTCCAAAAGTCATGCTGGTTCCTGCCGGATGTTCATGAGTCACCATTATTGTCTTTTTGGATTTTTTTGCCTTTTCAAAACTTTTCTTTAATGCATTAAAAGTTTCTCTTTCTGAAATAAAGTTTGGCCCTACTTCATTTGTTCCGCCCGCCCCAAAAATTGCTAGGTCCTCATATTTAACATAATAACCATGGATGTTTTTTATACCATAGAATTCAGCTAAAAAATCTGTTGTTGCAAAACTATCATGATTTCCAGGAACAATTAGTACTTTTTGTTTATTTTTCTTAAATGGTGCTATGATTCCTTTTGTTGGTTCATCAAACCAAGTTAAATCTCCACATAGTATAACTAAGTCTACCTTTTCTTTTTTTGCCTTAGAAGCTAAACTCCTAGCTAAGAGAGTATCTCCATGTATATCCCCTGCTGCAAGTATTTTCATTTTAAAAATGAGTAAATAAGTACTTTTATAATGTTTTTGGATTTAAGAAAAAAAGAAAAAGTTATTGTGTGATGTTGTGTTTCTTTTCGAACTTTTCGGCGCATTCTTCAGAGCAGAATCTACGTAGTTCTCCATCTAATTCTTGTTCTACTACTTCGTCGGTTAATATCTTCTTACAATTTGCACACTCCGCCATGCTGCCCTCTTCTTCATATCCTTTCATGAAACCTTCTTCCACTTCATCTATTTCATCTGATTCTTCTGCTTCTTCTAGCGGTCGGTCATCGTAGATTTCATCTTCTACCATCCCTAAATCTTCATCTTCTGCTATTTTTAGCACCCCCTATTTTTTTAATGTTGAACATGTATTTTTGTAATACTGTTGGAACTTTAATTGATCCATCTTTTTGTTGGTAATTTTCTAAGATTGTGACCATTGCTCTTGAAGTTGCTAATGCTGTGTTGTTTAACGTGTGTAAGGTTACTCTTTCTCCTTTTTTATTTAAGACTTTTATATTTAATTTTCTTGCTTGGTAATCTGTACAGTTAGTTAAGGAGCCAAGTTCTTCATATTGTTTTGTTGTTGGTCTGTAAACTTCTATATCGGAACTTTTAGCTTTCCATAATGCAAGATCTCCTTCACACATTTCATTAATTCTATGTGGAAGTTTTAATTTCTTGAACATTTCTTCTGTATTTTTAGATAGTTCTTCATAATATTTGTAAGAATCTTCTGGTTTACAGAAAATGAATTGCTCTACTTTGTTGAATTGGTGTGTTCTCCAAAGTCCTTTTTCATTAATTCCATGTGCCCCTATTTCTTTTCTGAAACACATTGTGTATGAGAAATACTTTTTTGGTAATTGATCTTCTGGAATTGTTTCATTCATATGCATTGCGAGCATTGAATATTCACTTGTACCGATTAATGAAAGATCTTCTCCATCAATGTTGTAAATAGAATTGAATAACGTTACAGTGTCTGTTGATGCGGCTAAAACTTCTTTCCTTAACATCAAAGGTGGTTCTATGTAGGTGTATCCTTTTTTATGCATGAATTCTATTGCAAATTGAATTAAAGCTTGATTTAATAATGCTAATTCTCTTTTTAAGAAATAAAAACCATTGCCTGTTGTTTTAGCAGAAGTTTCAAAGTCTCCTATGCCAAGATTTTCCATTAACTCTACGTGTGTTTTTGGCGGGAATGAAAGTTTAGTTGGTTTTCCCCATTTTCTTATTACTTTATTTTTACTTTCATCTTTTCCTTTCGGAACTGATTTATGAATTATATTTCCTACTTTGATTAAAAGCGCATCTCTTGATTTTAATTGTTCGTTTGCTTGGTCATCTAACTTATTTATTTTCTTAGCTACATCTTGCATTTCTTTAATCTTTTTAGCTGCATCTTTTTTGTTTTTCTTTAGTTCATTTATCTCAAGAGAAACTATATTTCTTTTATGCTTTAACTCTTCAACTTGTTTTGTTGTTTTTCTCCACTTTTCATCTAATTCAAGAATTTCATCAACGTAATTTGTCAGATGACCTCTCTTTTTTTCAGACTCTTTTACAAGTTTGGGGTTTTCCCTAAGAAATCTTATGTCAAGCATATTTTTGATACTGAAAAGGGGTTATTTAAGGTTTTTGATATCCCAATCTATATTTATTGCATTAACTTTATAAACAATAAATTCCAACTTCTTCCTGTATGATTGAAATTAAAATCATTGGAAGGGGTGGAATGGGGGCTGTTACTGCTTCCCAAATATTGGCTAAAGCTGCTTTTTTTGATGAGAAATATGCTCAAGCTTTTCCTAATTTTGGTATAGAGAGGTCTGGAGCTCCAGTGTTTTCTTTTGTGCGAATTGATGATAAGCCAATTAATTTAAGAGAACAAATTTACAACCCCGATTATGTTATTGTTTTAGATTCTAGTTTGTTTAATGTTTTAGATATTAAAGGAAAAGAAATGTTAGTTAATAGTTCAAAGAAAATAAAAAATGCTAAAACTGTTGATGTTACTCGGATTGCAATGGAAACTTTTGGTAGACCAATTGTAAATACTGCTATTCTTGGTGCATTTGCAAAAATAACTAAATTAGTTTCAATAGCTTCTTTGTGTAAGGCTGTTGAAGAAACTTTTGATGGGGATTTAGTTGAAAAAAACAAAGAAGTAATGAGGAAAGTTTATGAAAAAAGTTAATATGGCTGGAATTGTTGACGAACCTGGAAGTACTGTTAAAAATAAAACTGGTGGATGGAGAACAAAAAAACCAATTAGAGATGTAAAAAAATGTATTAAATGTATGAAATGCTGGTTGTATTGTCCAGATATTGCTATTGATGAAAAGATAATAACTAATTATGATTATTGTAAGGGGTGCGGTATTTGTGCTGAAGTGTGCCCAGTTAAATGCATTAAAATGGAGGATGAAAAAAAATAGTAAACGTCTTTTAATACTTATTATATTCAATCAGAAGTCGGGTTAAATAAAAGCGCTTGCAAACGATAAAATTATAAACAACAAGAATTCTTTATGCATTATGAAAAAAGAGAATTATGTTGGATCAAAATTTTCTTTTGGACGTCCTGAAGTTTGGATTCCAACATCTGAAGAAGATGCACAAAAAGAAATTCCGTTTTTAATTAAACTTTTTAAAAAATATGGAGAAATAAAAACAATTCTAGATGTGGGTTGTGGTATGGGAAGACATCTTGCTCTCTTATCAAAAAAAGGCTACAAGTGTGAAGGTGTAGAACCCCATCCAAAAATGATTGAATATGCAAAACAACACTATCCAGACGTTTCTTACAAAGTTAATGGCATGCAAAATATTAATTATAAAAATCAATTTGATGCCATTATGTGTATATTTAGTATAATTGTTTTTAATAAATCTAATGAAGAAGCAATGAAAACATTTAGGAACTTCTATCGTGCTCTAAAAAAGAATGGGATTTTAATTCTTGAAACCTTTAATTGTATAAATTGGATTTCTAATCCTTCTTTTAGAAAACAATTTGAAGAAATAGATAAACAAAATAATGAAAAAGTCGTTTATCGAGAATGGATAAATACAAATAATCAAAGTTATGTTAGTGAAAGAACATATTACGATTTGAAGACAGGTAAGAAAAAGGGTTCTTTTACTAAAGAATCAAGAATGTTCTTTCCATTGGAATTAAAATTCTTTTTAGAACAAGCAGGATTTGAAATATTAGATCTGTATAGTTCAAATGATTTAAGTGAAATGAAGCTTCAAGATAAGATATTAGATAAAAGAAGAATTCTTGTTGTTGCAAAGAAAAAATAATGCGCGCTAAAAAAGAACGGTCAACTTCTGACTCTGAAATTTCCCTTCGGGACGTTGCACTAAATTTAGCGCAAATGGGCATCCCAAAGACTGAAATATTTAAACTAAAGAGTATTTTACTGCTTTTGGATGACCCAATTTATCCCTTGGTCTCTCAATCTTCTTAATTAATTTTCTTTTCTCTAGGTCCATTAAAAAACAGATAGTTGTTCTTGCCGATCTTTTGCTTTCCTTGGCCAAAAGGTATTTAGTAACAAATCCGTACCTATCTTGAACTTTTTGAAAATGATTTAAAGCGAAGTTTATTCTTCCATTTCTTGGGGCTGAAGGAAATTTATAACTTTTTATTGCTTTATCTAATAAATTATTTTTATAATCTAAATCAAAACCTATATATTTTTGAAATTTTTCTAAATTTTCCTTACAGTAAATATCAAGTTCCCAGTCTGCTTTTTTTTCATCTGCCCTATAATTGCCAAGATGAATTTTAGACTTTATTCCCAGACTTGAAAGTAATTTTTGGGTATCAACTAAAACTTGGTGAGCATATTTTTCTGGATTTAACCTCATTTCTTTTTTATCTTTATTTATTTTTAATGTTTGTTTTACTTGCAATCTCCTATCTTTTAAACGAACATTTCCTTCATCATTGAAAAATTGCTTTATAAAAACTGATTTTTTCTTTTTAGATGTATTAAAAATAAAACGGGGTATTCCATAGTTTGTTATTGATTTGTATCCTGGTTTCATACCAATTTTTAATAAAATTAGCCCCGCTATTTTCGGGAAATGTAATTGATATGTTTTATCTGGTCTTAGATAGATCTTATAATCTATTTTTCCAAAAACTTGTTGAAAGCTTTTTAAAATAATTTCGATTAGTTTCTTGTCTTGGTTGTTATATCCAGGCTGGAGTTGATTATTAATCTCTCCATCGCCAATTATTCCAGAAATTAATCTTATTCCTTCTTTAGTATTAAAATTTATTGGAAATTTTGGGTTTTTTATACCGATGTTTGTATTTTTACAACTTGTTATCAATTCCATATTTTTTTCAAAATAACTAATTTTTAGTCCTAAATTTTTAGAAATCTTTTTTATAAAATTTATTGAGACTTTTTTTCCTATTTTAAACCTATATAATTCAATTGGGCTAAATAAATTTACATTTTCTTTTTTTATTTTGTCTAATAAAAAATCAATCGCTTTTTTGTTTAATTTTAAATAAATTTTTTCTGAAGGGGTATCATTTAAACTTACTTTTTCCATTTTATTAGTTAGTACCCATTACCATATAGTGGAAATAGATATATTTAAATATTTAGGTAGTTTAAACTTCATTATGGTAAAGAAAATACTGGAGGCATCTGAAGCGGTGGCCTATGCAGTAAAATTATGTGAGCCCGAAGTGATATCTATTTTTCCAATCACGCCACAGTTGAGTTAAGAAATATCTTGCTCAGTGGATACACATATCGTTGAAAGGCTTGCAGAATATGTAGACAACGGTGAATTAAACTCCGAACTAATTTATGCCGAGTCAGAGCATAGTATGTTTAGTGCTGCTGCTGGAGCAAGTGCTGCGGGTGCAAGATCTTTTACTGCAAGTTCTAGCCAAGGGTTAGCGTTGGGTTTTGAGGTTCTTGGTATGATTTCAGGTATGAGATTGCCAGTTGTTGCTGCAATTGCCAACAGGGCCCTAAGCAGCCCTATAAACATTTGGAATGATCACTCTGATACTATGTCTGTCAAAGATATGGGTTGGATACAATTATATGTTGAAAGCGCCCAAGAATCATTTGACACAATGGTTCAAGCATTTAAGATAGCGGAAGAAACTTTGATTCCTGTAATGGTCTGTTTAGATGGATTTACTTTAAGTCACGTTACTGAACCTTTAGAACTTGAAAATGTTTCTAGTTTTGTTGGAAAATATAGGGGTAAATATGTTTTAGATCCTAAGAAACCTTTATTGATGGGTCCTGTTGCAACTCCAGATAGTTATATGGAAATTAAAGAGTTACAACAAAAAGATATGTTGGATTCTAAAAATGTTGTTAAAAAAATCCACAATGAGTACAAGAAAAAATACAAGAGAGGTTATGGTGATGGATTAATTGAAACTTATAATCTCAAAGGAAAGAAAAAAGCTTTGATTTTAATGGGTAGTGCGGTTGGTACTGCAAGAGTTGTTAGTGATGAAGAAAAAGATTTTGGAGTTATAAAATTAAAATGTTTTAGACCCTTTCCAGAAGAAGAATTAAAAAAAGTTTGTAAAGATGTAAAGGAAATTGCCGTAATTGATAGAAGTTTATCTTTTGGACAAGATAGTGCTGTTTATACTGAAGTAAAGAAATGTTTACCAAATAAAAAAATAAGTGGTTTTGTTGCCGGTCTTGGTGGAAGAGATATTACAAGGAAAACAATAAAAGATGCTGTTAACCAAATTGGTAAGGAGGGACAAATATGGCTGAAATGATCTTGGGTTTACCTAAAGAAGAATTATTCTGTTCTGGACATACTTCCTGTTCTGGTTGTGGTCCTGCTTTAGCAATGCGTTATGCCTTAAAGGCTGCTGGAAAAAACACTGTTGTTGTTCATGCTACCGGTTGTATGGAAGTTGTTTCTAGTGCATATCCACTGAGTGCTTGGAAAGTTCCTTGGATACATGGTACTTTTGAAAATGCTCCCGCAATTGCTTCTGGAATTGAAAGGGCATTTAAGAGTAAAGGGAAAAAAGTAAATATTTTAGCTATTGGTGGAGATGGTGCTACTTTTGATATTGGGTTGGGCGCTTTGTCTGGAATGATCGAAAGGGGACATAAAGTTTGTTATATTTGTTATGATAATGAAGCTTATATGAATACTGGAAAGCAAAGATCTAGCGCAAGTCCTTTATTTGCTAATACGACTACTACTCCCTTTGGTAAAAAAATTCATGGAAAATTAGAGCCAAAAAAACCTTTACCATTTATTGTTGCAGCACATGGAGTTAAATATGTTGCAACTGCTTCAATTGCAAATCCACAAGATTTTTACAACAAAGTTAAGAAAGGATTAGCTATTGATGGTCCAAGTTTTATTCATGTTTTTGCTCCTTGTCAGTTTGGTTGGAAGTTTCCAACTGATAAAACAATTGAAATTACTGGGCAAGCAATTAAAAGTTGTGTTGCTCCCATTTATGAGATTGAAAATGGAATTTTAAAGTTGAATAAAGTTGATAATAAAATAAAAATTGATAATTACTTAAACATGCAAGGAAGATACAAACATTTAAATAAAGAAGAAGTTTTCCAATTGCAACAATTTGTCGACGACAGATGGAAGTTTTTAACTGAGTTAGAAACTAAAGGTAAAGTGTTTGATGTAGTACAATAAAGTTTATATATTAGAACATATATATTAAAAGCTATAAACGTTTAAAAATATAGTTTGTAACCTAAACAATACATCGAGGGGGTGTACTAAGTGAAGAAAAAAGAAATATTTGAGGTTTTTTTCAGAAGAAAACCTGCTATGATATTGGTGGCCTTAAGAAATAGTTCAAAAAATAGATATGGTTCAGTACTAGCTAAAGAAGTAGATTGTACTTACTCTCATGCTGTCAAAATCTTACAAGAAATGGAAAAAAACAAACTTGTTACCTTTGAAAAACAAGGTAGAATTAAGACTATCAGTTTGACTGAGGCAGGAGACAAAGTTGCCGATCATATTGAAAGAATTAAAGAGCTGTTATAAAAATGTCTTTTTCTAAAAGCTTCCCAAGGACTATAAAAAACAGTACATATCCAGTTTGGGAAGAAATTTATTTAAGTGATAATGAAGAAAAAAGGGTTGAAGCTGATTCTAAAGAAGAAAATCTTTCTTTAATGAAAGAATGTATTCAGGATGCTAAGAAACTTATTTCCGATGAAAGTTTAAAGGACTATCAGACTGATGTTATTAATGTAGCTATTTCTTTGTTTGAGAAAAGATCATCTCATACTGTGTTTAAAAAAGATCAAAAAGCTAAAGAAAAGTTTGATGAGAAATATGGGCCCGAAGGGATTTGAACCCTCGACCCCCTGGTTAAGAGCCAGGTGCTACCACCAAACTAAGCTACGAGCCCATAGATAAAGAGAGAAAATAGTTTGTTTTTAAACGTTTTTATTTTAGTTTATTAAAGACAACCCACATATTTGCTATTACTCCTAAAAATACTAGGTAAACTATGTTGATTAACCATACAAATAGGTTCTTGAATGGGACAAAGTAATGTAATGCTACAACTAGTAATGCTGCTCCTGAACCATATAAAATAGAAGTTGTAACTTTTGTTTTTACTTCTTGCATTGCGTGCTCTTTCATATCAGTACATTGTTCTTCTAGACAAATTCCTTTTTTTAATTGTCCTGTGGTTGGATCTACTACTTCATATTCCATTATTGAATCTACGTAATAGAATAAAATGAATGTGAATGAGAATATTGCTGACACTATCAAAAATGCGATTATATAAAATGCTATTTTTTTTCCATTAACTTTTGATTTTTCTTTTTTGAATATTGATTCTTCTGGTTTAGTAACTGGTTTTTTCTCTATAATTGGTTTAGCTAATTTTCTTATTGGATGTTCTAATTTTGAAAATGCTAGGTCTATTTGGTTGTTAGGCCAATCTTTTGCTAAAAGTGCAGAACGAATTTGTGGTTTGGGATAGCCAGCATCTAATGCTTTTTTAACATAATCTAATAAATCTGGATTTAATTCTTTTGTTGGGTCTTCAATTGGTTTTATTTCTGTTGGTGTAGATTCCACTTCATGGGGTATTGATCTTTCTCCTGGTTTTTTCTTAAATATTTCTTTTTCTTTATTAATTTCTATGAATGCTTCATCAATTTCTCCGGGTTTCCAACCACTTTCGTGGAGTATACTTTTTAGCTCCTCTTCTGTATATTCCTTATCAAAACCGTCTTTTATAAAATTAATTAGCTTTTCATCAACCATATTCTGGTTTTTGATTTAACGGTTTATATACTTTACGATAGAGAAAATTATTTAAAGTGGAAAGTTCCAATTTATTTAAAATGAAAATCGAATTATACAAAAAACCAAAAAATGTTACAATCATAGAGGGGTTTCCAGGGTTTGGGCTTGTGGGAACTATTACGACTGAATTTTTAATTGATCATTTAAAAGCAGAGAAAATTGGAAGGGTTTTTTTTCAGGATTTGGCTCCATTAATAGCTGTACACGAAGGAAAAATTGTTGAACCAATTGGAATTTTTTATGACAAGAAAAATAATATTGTTATTTTACACGCTTTAGCTAATGTTAAGGGGAAAGAATGGGTTATTGCAAATGCTTTAACTAATCTTGGAAAACAATTAAGTGCTAAGGAAATTATTAGTATTGAGGGTGTTGGGGGAGTTGGAACCAAAGGAAGTAATGCATTTTATTATTCAAAAAATAAAGCTTGGAGCCAGGTGGGTATTGAAGAATTAAAAGAAGGAATTGTTATTGGAGTTACTGCAGCTATGCTTGCTAGATGTGACAAAAATAGTAAGATCAGTTGTGTTTTTGCAGAAACCAAAAGTAATTTACCTGATTCAAGGGCTGCTGCGAAAGTAATTGAGGTTCTTGACAAATATCTTGGTTTGAATGTTGACTACAAACCTTTACTTAAAAAGGCTGATGCTTTTGAAGGAAAAATAAAAAACTTAATTTCAAAAGGAAATAAAACTATTGCCCAAGGTTCTGCTAAAAAAGAAACAATAAATTACTTTGGTTAAACTTAAATACTTCTTTTTTCATTTTTATTTATGCACGAATCAATAATAATGGATAGTGTGGAGTATAAATTTCTAGAGCATCACGAAAGTTATGATGTTTATTGGTATGATTTTCCTGGTGAAAGTGATAGCATGGGGGGGTTAAACGATAACTGGAGAACTAGCGGGTTGATTGTTTTAGCCATGGGTGGGAAGCTTAGAATCTCTAATGATGTCTACATCCATAATGGGGTAACTCCCCTGGGAATCCCTAGAGATAAGTTGCCTTTAGTTAAGAAACTTTTTGAAGGTGAATCTGGCCCTATTGCAGAAGCTATAGTAAAAAGGCTTAAATAATTTAATTGCTTTCCTTTTTTCATGAAACATAAGGTTTTGTTGTCTCACTTTGTTATGATTTTTATAAGTTGTTTAATTGTGTTTTTTTTATTTTCTATTTTGTTTAATAGATTGAATCCTTTTATTTTAAGTTTGGTTTTATCTATTGTTGTTTTGGTTTTGATTGCTTTATTTGTTAGTTTTAAGAAAGAGAAAGAGTTACCGGGATTTAAAGGAAGAGCTGCTTTACGTTACACTATGCTTTGTCATCGATGTAATTGGGAGTGGATGTCCAATACTGCTGATAAGAAGCCAACTAAATGTCCTAATTGTGGAGAGAATGCTAAGTTAGAATTAGTTGGTTGGAGAAAAGTAAATATTGTTCCTAGGAAATCTAATAAGAATTTGATGAGTTATTTGAAAAGATAACTTTAATAAACTTACAAACTTCTTTTTAAAATATGCCAACAGATAAGGGATCTATTAAAGAGTATAACAAAAATTTTAAAGAATGGCTAAATAAAAAAGGTCTTGCTCATTCTCATCTTGAAAAACCTGCTATGTATTCTTTGTTAGGAAACGTTCGTGGAAAAACTATATTATGTTTAGGTTGTGGTGCTGGAGAAGAATGTGCATATATAAAATCATTGGGTGCAAAAAAAGTTATTGGTGTCGACATATCTAAAGGTTTAATTAAACTTGCAAAAAGGAACTTTCCGGATATTGAATTCAAAGTTATGGATATGGAAAAGTTAAAGTTTGCAAAATCCTCTTTTGATTTGATTTATTCTAGTTTAGTTTTACATTATGTAAAGAATTGGGTAAGGGTTTTTAATGAAGTTAAGAAAGTTCTAAAAAAGAATGGTGTTTTTCTGTTTTCCACTCATCATCCTGCTTATTCTAGTGCATTAAAAAAAATTAAAGGTAATGAAAAATTACAGATTTTGGGGTATAAAAGAAATAATAAAACTAAAAAAATTGAGGTTTATGGAGATTATTTAAGGGATAGAAAGATTAGTGAAATTTGGTTTAAGAACTTTAAAGTTACTTACTATTATAAATCATTTTCTTCAATTATGAAAGATATTTTAAAATCTAATTTTAAGATTACTGATTGTATTGAACCAAGACCATTAAACTCAGCTAAAAGAATTGATTTGGTATTTTGGGAAAAATTTAGTAAATTACCTTCTTTTTTAATATTTAAATTACAAAAATAACCTCTAGTTTTTGATTAAAGGTTTTAAGAATAATAATTATAATAATAGCTTAAAGGTTTTAGATATAAAAGTATTAAGCAAATCTTAAAGGTAATAAAATAAAAATTATAGAATTTAAAATAAGAAAAATAAAAATTAGATTTTATCGACGATAAAACTATCTTTTTTTCTTTTTAGCAGGTTTTTTCTTGACGGTTTTTTTCTTAACAACTTTCTTTTTTACAGCCTTTTTCTTTTTCTTTTTTCCGCCTCTTGCCATTTTAGCTTCACAAACGTTTCCTTTTCCGTCTACGTAGTAAAGATAACCTGGTTTTCTAGTAATAACATTTTTTGCAATAACTTTTCCCATTTATATTTCACCTCCGTTTCGTCGATAACTACATTCTATTTTGGGATTTTATGTATTTAAATCTTTTGTTTTCCGACGGAGTTACAAACTATCAAGTGGGGATTGAATCTCTTTTAGTTGTTTTGTAGAAATTTTTGTGTAACGTTCAGTTGTAGAGATAGAACTGTGTCCGAGGAGAACTTGAATCTTTCTAATGTCGACGTTATTTTCTAATAAATGTGTTGCAAAACTTGATCTTAAAATGTGACAGTAAACTCTTTTCTTTATTCCTGCTTTTTCTCCTGCATCTGTGACTATTTTTTGTGCCATTCTCGTTGACATGTGTCCATTCCAACCTGAAAACAAGTATTCTGATTCATTTTTTCTGTTTGCTACATAATCTTTAATCTTGGGTATTAATGATTGAGAAATGATTATATGGCGGTCTTTCTTCCCTTTTCCCTCTCTTATTGTACCAAGGCCTTCTTCTAAGCTTAGATCATCTACTTTAATAGAAACAGCTTCACTTACTCTTAACCCAGAGGCATACATTAGTTCTACCAATAACCTATGTTTTGGGTTTTCAATAGAATTTATTAGTTTTTTAACTTCTTCTTTTGTTAAAGCAGTTGGAATCTTCTTTTCTATCTTTGGGGGTTTGATATTTGTAAAGAACTTATTTTTTAGTATTTCTTCATAATAGAATCTTAATGCTGAAATAGCTAGGTTTGTTGATGCAGCTTTATAATTCTTTTCGGACATTATGTAAGCTATGTATGATTTTATGCCTTCTTGAGTTATTTGTTCTGGTTTTTTCTTTATGTAATTTAAGAAAGCCTTATTGTGAAAAAGATATGCTTTTAATGTTTTATCTGTAAAGCCTCTAAGTTTTAGTTCAGTTTCTAATTTCTCTAACATGACATATCGCCTCTTTTTTGTTAATATTATTATAATATTCGCACTTTATAAACATCTAATCCACTTTCTTCAATTCTTTTTCTATGGTTATCAAGTAGGGTTTCTTGACTAGCCACAAAATGTTCTGGGCCTATGCCCGGGCATTAAAACTTTTAACTCTGGCCCCTGAGCCATTACCATTCCCTCTATTGTAAAAAAATGTTGTTGTTCTTTTGCAATTATTTCTATTTCGATTGGTTTTTCCGTTTCATCTTCTCTAGTAGCTAATTCATACACTTCCCCGATTTCTGATTTGTTATCTCCTGTTATTGCTAAGAGACTAGACATTCTTCTATCAATAATTCTAAATGTGTGGGATGATACATATAATTTTCTTGGGCTTTTTTCCATCTTTTCTCCAAAAAGCCTAGTTTTTTAGCTAAAATAGGCTGTTTTAAGCAATTTTAAAGTAAATTGCAGTTAATGTACGTTATACGCATGTTTATATATAAAGGTTTTGGAAGAATTAGGAATTGTTTGATTTGGTAAATAAACTATGATAAAATCCTTTATAATCTCCAATTCTATAATCCTGTGGCTCTCCAATTTCCCCTTCCAAAAGAATAGCCACCCATCTTTCATTCCACCCATAAAATTCATCATGAACTTCTACTGATTTTACTGTAACTTCTAAAGGCAAGCCATCTGCTTTTGGTCTAAAATCATCGTAGTTAGCTCTTGCTTCAATTTCATCTAACTCTTCCTCACCTAACTCTTCATCCATAACCTTTTGAATAACTATCTCTGTAAGTGATAAAGAAATTCCAGAACCAAATTTACTTTCTACATATTCTTTAAGATGTTTTAATCCATATTCCATTAAATGTTCTCTAGAACCTTCTGCATAACCTCTTTTTCTGAAACCTCCTACTTCAAATGGATCAAAATATAAGTTATCCCCTGGTTTAAGTTTTTCAGCTTCTTCTATTGTTAAAGGTTGCATGCAATATTGAAGTCTAAAATGATATATAAACGTTGTGAAATTATACACTGTGACAAGTACGGACGCAGGATTTATAAGTAAAACTACCTTTAATTAAATATGACTAGAAAGAATATAAAATGTAAGAAATGTGGTAAACTAGTAGAACATCATGCAAAAGGAATGTGTTTTTCTTGTTATAGGAAGCAATGGACTCCTCCTTTGAAAATCTGTAAGAAATGTGGTAGAAAAAGGCCCCATAATGCCTTTGGTCTATGTAAAACTTGTTACACAAAAGAGCATAGATATGATGAAGTAAAAGGCTTTAATTGTAAAAAAAGGCATAATATTGATTTTGAACTCTATCGAAGATTAACCAAAAAATGTGTAATTTGTGGATTTGATAAGATTGTAGAACTACATCATTTAGATGGAAATAAGAAAAATGTCTCAAAAGAAAATTTTGTTGGATTGTGCCCAAACCACCACAAAATGCTACATAATATTAGATTTAGAAAAGATATATTTGATTTACTTGAAAATAAACTAGGCAGGAAACTAAATATTAAGGATCTAGAGAGATACAAGTATAATTAAAAAGTGCGTATAACATATCTTATACGAAGTTTTGTAGAATTCTTAAAGATAAGTCCCTTTTTAGCTAAGATTTTTTAAATCAATGACGTCAACTTCCCTCATTAATTTCTTTTTATACCTAATAAGCTTATTTTTAGATATAATTGGTAGATCAATCCCAAATACTTCCTTAATTGTTGGTTTTGATAAACTATCGCCAAGTTTCTCCCACTTTCTAGTTTTTGAGTCAAGGAACTTACATCCTTTATCACCACCAATTTCAATAGTGATGCCATCCTTTTCTAATTCCATATAGTAACATTCCCAATTTTCAGATTTTGAAAAATGTGGTGGTTCTATAACATAATCTTTTACATCTGAAAGAATTTTTTGAAAATCTTCATTTTTCATAGTTAAATCGATATCTACTAACATTCTTTTTGAACCATACGCATATGCTGCCAGCCCTCCAAGAACATTAAATTGTATTTTTCTCTTTTTCAAAAGTCTAACTATCCACTTAAGAGTTTTTTCATAGACCTTTTGATCAATTTTTTTCATTTCTTCCATATTTCTTCTTTATTATATAAGATATAAATAGTTTTCTATCAAGCTCTGGTGCAACCCTATAATTTTTAAATAAAAAACCTCTAAGGTTTCTGTAAAGAAACCAAAGAGGTGTACCAAATGAATAATGAATATTCTGACTATTTAAAGTTTATTGATGATGCTTTAGAGCTTGCTAAAGCCCTTCCAAGGTACTTTAGCAAATTTAGCAACAAAATATATTGCAATCACCAAAAGTTTGCAATATATGTTTTGATGCAGAAATTCAAAACAAATACAAGA